>CAVFVF010000001.1:0-60694 GCA_963625925.1 Eggerthellaceae bacterium
GCTCCGCAGCAAACCGTCTAGCGTCTCCCGCTTCGGGCAAGACAGCGTTCAGGCTGGGTGTTGCTTTTTGGTTTGGGGTTTAGTTTTGGCACAGATTTCTATGAGGGTGCCCGTAGGCTATGCTAATATCTTTTCGGAGGCTCGATGGGCTTCTACCGAGTCGCCGGGAGTTACCTCCCGGCTTTTTTGTTAATGAGGGGAGGGGTGAACGTGAGAGAGCTAAGCATTTTTGTTGATGAGTCTGGCGGGCAAAATGGCATCTCCAAGTACATGCTTATCACCTTGGTTTTGCATGATCAATCTAAGGCAATTTCTGATGCGATCTCTTCTTACGAAGACTCGCTTGCGGCTAAGGGCCTTCCCAATATTCCCTTCCATGCTTCTCCTCTCATGTACGGGAAAGATCTTTATTCGAAGCTTGATCACGAAACGCGTCATCGTCTGTTTTCGGCTTTCTTTGTCTTTGTTCGGAAGCTGGACATCTCATATAAGTTTTTCGCATACCGACGTAGCGAGGTTAAGGGCGTCAGCGAATTTATTGCTCGCTTTAAAAGGGATCTGGTCGTGTTCCTGGTTGGTAACCTCGAGATGCTTCAGGGCTATGATGGCGTAAAAATCTATTACGACAACGGTCAGCATATGGTTACGCAAGCGTTGCATGAGGCAATAGAATTCGTTCTATCTAAGCAAGCTATTTTGTACAAGAAGGCTTCGCCAAGTGACTATCGTTTGTCGCAAGTGGCCGATTTTCTTTGTACGGCAGAACTTGCAGCTATTAAATACGATGCTCATGAGGAAACCGCTAGCGACGTTAAACTTTTCGGCAACGCGAGAATGTTCAAGCGTAATTATCTAAGACATCTGCGCCGGAAGTCGCTTAATTAGCATTATGCTTCAGGGCGTTTCAGCTGATGCGTCCAGAGCATGTACCGCAGGCTCGGTCGGGCAAATGCCTAAAAACAGCCCACTGGGCTGTTTTCTTCACGGCATTTCACCTTACGGTTCGATCCCCACAAACCTGTAAGAATAAAAAAGCAGGACCATTTCTGGTCCTGCAATATCATCACTGGTGGAGATGATGGGGATCGAACCCACGACCTCAACATTGCGAACGTTGCGCTCTCCCAACTGAGCTACATCCCCAGCGGGTTGTAATTTAACCGCACGTAATTAGGGATGTCAAGGAGCCAGGCGGCCTGCGGCGTGATAGAATTTGTTCGTTTGAAACTCGATCAGGAGGATACATGAAGGCACTCATTCCTGCTGCTGGCCTGGGCAGCCGCTTCTTGCCCGCAACCAAAGCTCAACCTAAGGAAATGCTCCTTGTGGTAGACCGCCCGGTTATCCAATACGTGGTAGAGGAAGGCCTTGCTTCCGCTGCCGATGAGGTTGTAATTATCAACAGCCGCGACAAGAAGTCCATCGAAGAGCACTTCACTCCCAACCCTGAGCTGGAAGCTGAGCTTCGCAGCCGCGGTAAAGACAAGTATGCCGACAAGGTGGCCCACGCAGGCAACCTCAATGTGAGCTATGTGTACCAGGACGAGCCCTTGGGCCTTGGCCATGCGGTTCATTGCGCAGCCGAAAAAACCGGCAGCGAGCCTTTCTTCGTATTGCTGGGCGATGTAATCGTTCCCGACAATCAGATGCTCATCAAGATGAAGGAAGTTTCCGACGCGCATAATGGTGCGAGCGTTATTGCTGTTCTTCCTGTTCCTCAAGATCAGGTTGACCGTTTTGGCGTTATTGCTGGCGAGGCTCTTTCCGACGATGTTTGGAAGATTAGCAAGCTGGTAGAAAAGCCTGCAGTTGAAGAGGCTCCTTCCAACTTGGCGGTATTTGGCCGCTACCTGCTTACGCCCCGCGTAATGGAGCTTTTGGCCGATGCTAAGCCTGGCGCCGGCAACGAAATCCAGCTAACCGATGCCCTGGATGCTCTTCTGCAAGAAGAGGAAATGTACGCCTTGGTAATCGACCCTGAAGACGGCTACGACACTGGCACCGTCGAAAGCTGGCTTGATACCAACAACCGTCTGTATAAAAAGCTCAACGGCTAACTTTATTTATAAGTTTGCGGCTTAGAGCGGCTGGGGAAACCCGGCCGCTTTTTTGTTGCGCACCGTGGCTTGAGCGCTGATTCGCTGGGCCATGGTTAGTGTTTCGGGCCGCAGCGCTGTGGCATGAACACAAAGCCTGCAGGGTTTTGGCTGGTGTTTTGGGTTTACGGTGCCGTGGCGACGAAGCGCCATTAGTGCGAGGTCGCAGCAAATGGCAAGCCTGGCGTGCTAGGTGTGCTCGCTGCATCATCTAGTTCGGATTATTAAAAGAAAAAAGGAGGGCCCGCCAGAGAGGGGACTCGGCGGGCCACAAGGAGGGAGTTCCGGTGCCTATGTATTGGGGATCTGGCACCGACCGCTTTTGGGGAAAGCGGTTGCAAATTGGGAGGGGACCACATTTGCTGATTCAAAATATACGTTGCTTAAACCCCTCTCGCAAGACCCGTTAATATGTTGTTGAGCGTGAACGGGTTCAAATGGTACTTTGAACGGGTTCACATTATCTATCAACACATTTCCTTCATATTTGTTGGATTTCTTGGACGACTGTTGCTTTTCTTTATGAATCAAGTTCGCAACAAGCGGGGAATTACGCGGTAATTGTTGCAAAAAGCCAGATGATGGCAATTTTTAAGCCAAAAGTATGATAAGAAGCCCAGCTCACGGCAGTCCCTTATAATGAGGTATCCGATTGAGTTTTCGCCGCCGTACAGGTGGCTTTTCCGCGAAAAGGGGTTGTGCACATGCCCGACATTCAAATGCGTTTCAATAAAGACATGCTGGTTCTTACCACGCCCTTGGAATACCAGCTGGCAGCCCAGGGTTTTGAAGGCGTATCCGATCGCGAATACGTGGTTATGAACGAGCCTGAGCTCATCGAAGAAGCGTTCAAATTCGAAAAAACGCTGGGTGTGCCCGTGTTCGTTAGCCCCACCGAAGGCATTACCCAGGCTCGTTTGGCCCATGCCCGTTTTGAGGGCCAGGGTGCCGAAATGGCCCGCATTGCCTATGAAGCTGGTGCTCAGTTTTCGCCGCAGCATCATTTGGCGGCAATTGGCCCAACCGGCCTACCGCTCGATCCCACCAGTGCCACTTCGCTTAAGCAGTCCAAGGCCCAGTACCACGATGCGGTGCAGCAATTAGCTGAATATCCCTTCGATGGCATTTACTTTACGGGCTTTAACAATCTGCACGATGCCCAGTGCGCGCTCATGGGCGCCCGTGCGGTATACGACGGGCCGGTGTTTATGAGCCTTGTTCCGCAGGCAGGCGGACTTTTCCCCTGTGGGCGCACGCTTACCGAAGCTGTTCAGCTGTGCGATGAATACGGCGCGAGCGTAATTGGCATTGTTTGCGACGCTGCACCAGAAATGCTGTATTCGTATGCGGCCGACATGGCCAAGGCAACCCAAAAGCCCTTGCTTGTTGATGTTAAGGTGCGCGAAGTTAACCGCCGCCAGTACGAACCCACGCAGGAAAACCCCTACCCAACGGCCGATACCCTGGTAGACGTTGCTCTGGGCCTACGCGCTCGTGGCATTGAGTTCTTGCGCGCATCGGGCGCGGCTACGCCTGCTTATACCGGCGCTCTTTTGGCTACCGTTTCGGGCATGGATGTGGTTGTGCCGCAATAAGTTAGGCTGCTGGGCAATGGCCCTGGGCGCGCAAGCGCTCTGTTTTGAGGGGAGGCGCCGCGTATATGGCACGGCAAAAAAGCGCCGATTACGGCGTGCTCCAAGAATTCGTGGACAGGCTGTTTCAACAGCGCGAAGACTATATGCGCTTGGAAGTGGTTCTAGAAGCTGAAGCATATGGCTTAAACCGCGAGCTGCAGGAAATCATCGAGTTGTTGCCGCCAGGCGTGTACACACGCGAAAAGCTTTGTTCGCAAATCAACTCGTCGCTTTCTTCGCATGGCTGGGGTTACGTGTACGGGGCAGTGCATTGAGGGCTGCGCGTGGCGCCGGTGAATTAGGCCGGCCTGCTGGCTTGGAGGCAAATTTGCATCAGTGTTTGCACCGCTATTCGTACCGCGCAAGCCTTATAAGGTGGTAAATTTTGCGTCTGAGCAGCAAAAATGCCGACCCCGCTAATTGGATGAACCCACCTCAACAAGGTGGGTGTCCGCAGCTTGCTTCCTGGCTTTCGCATCAACGGACGCGAATCCCCATTTCACGAGCAATCTGAGACTCCCAATTAATTTTCATCGGTCCATCGCAGACGCAGGATCGGCTAACTTCAGTATAGGTAAGCGCGGCGCAATAAAAAGTCTTGACAGCGCCGTTTTTGCTAAAGAAGGTTAAAGCTAAAGGCCATTTAAGAAAGGGGAGGCCGGCGTGCAAGAAAAAACGGTTTTCTTTGCTAGTTACGACCAGGCGCTTGAATATCGAAAGAGCTTGGCATCTACGGGTGCTCAGGCTGCCTTTGGCGTTACTGCTACCACCTTTGCTTCGTGGCTGAAAAGCTCCTATGAGCTATACGGTGATGGGCGCTGTATCGTGTCTGCCGCACATCGCTTGTTTGCGGTTCGTTGGCTTTTAGAAAACGAACCTGGCGCACAGGCCCTCCAACTTACCGATGGCGGCATTGTTCTAATCTGCCGCTTTCTTTCCCAAAACATAGGCCTTCCTGAACTTGATAGTGCCGTGGCCGAACCTCCCGCATCGCTTTCCGAACAGGAACGTGCAGTCTTAGGGCTGATCGAGCCTTACCGCGCGCTGTTGGCTAAGCACGGTTATATCGAGCCCGGCGATGCTTTGGCGGGTATGGCTGGCCAGTTCGCGCCTGCTGCTTTTGAGCTTTCCGAGGGCGTGGACCCTGGCGCGGTGTTTGAGTGGTTTGTTTCGGCAACCAATAGCACTTGCACCTGTTGGGAGGCAGAAGAGCCGGTAATCACTCCTGCGCCCAGCAGCTGTAAAAGCCAATTTTTGTTTGCCTCTGGCCCTTCGTGCGAAGACGCCCTTGTGTCCGACTATGTTCAGGAAACCTTGGCCACCGGCGTAAAGCGTATGCTGGTTGCCACATCGCGCCCCGAGGCGCTGTTCGGCACGCTTTCTCAGGCTCTTGGCGGCAGCGCTCAGTGTGTGCTGCGTGCCAGCCGCCCGTTTGCCCAGACGGCATTTGGACGAACCTACTTGGCGGTGCGCGAGTTTATTTTGAGCGAAGCACATGACCCGCTTTGCCTTGTGGATTATTTTGCTTCGCCCTTTTCGGGTGTGGGCGCCATCGATACAGCAAATATCTACTCCCAGATTTTGGGCAACCGCTTGCTTGCCTACGACGATTTGCATGCATTAGCGCACTTGGTATCACCCAATTTCGACCTGTTTGAAGAACTAGCTGCCGATTCCGACGCTTCGCTTTTGCTCGACCGCATGCTGGATGTGGCCGAAGAATTGAAGGGCATGGATGCATCCGAAATTCTGGAGCAGCAGGCCGCCATTGTGGGTTTGCGCAATGTGTATGAAGCTGCGCGTTCGTGGAATGTTTCTCCTGCCGACTTCGAGTTTGTGCTGAGCACGCTTTCTATTTCTGCGGCACGCAGCACTTCTGCGGCTTCTGCCGTGGTTGAGGTGCTGGAATATTCCAAGGCACCTAACCTTGCGCAGGGTACATACGATGCTGTGCTGGCATGCGATATGGATGCGCGCTATCACAGCGCGGGAGAGCCTCACAATGCGCTTACTACGCTTACAGCCAAGCTAGGTATTGCATCCGATTACCGTGTGCTGGCTCGTGAGCGGCGTACCTTTCAGCAGCTAAAGGCGCTGGCAACAGGTGCTTTCGCGGTAGAACGCGTACTGAATGCGGGGGGCGATGAAGATATCTACCCTAGCTTTGTGCTTGATGAATATTTGGGTAGCTTGCTTGAGCCCGCTGAAGAAGCCAACGAGTTTGGCGTGCCCGAGCATCTTCAGCAAAACATGCTGCTGCGCAACGAAGCGGGTGCTGGCAGTTCGTATGCTGCTAATTACGACCCTGCGGCCAAATCACCTATCGCTCTGCAAATTCCAGGTTTTGCGCCAGGCGAAATCTCAAGCGCGCTGAAGCCTGAGCTTTGTTTGGCTCGCGTGCGCGAAAATCCGCAGCAGTTGGTGCTTTCGCCTTCCGCTATCGAAAACTATGTGAACTGCCCCTATCTTTGGTTCATCAATAACGTTTTGCGTCCGCAAAGCTCCGAAGAGGGTCTAGGGCCCCTGGAAACGGGCTCGTTTGCCCATAGCGTGTTTGAGAACTTTTACCAGCGCTTTTCTTCGGAACTAGGATATGCGCGTGTAACCGAGCAGAATCTTGATCAGGCGCAAGAGTTGCTTGGGCGCGTGTTTGACGAGCTGCTGCAGGCGCAGCCGCAGGTAGAAGATGGCGTGCGCTATTTGCCTCTTTCGCCCACCGAGCGCGCCGAAGCTGATCGTTTGCGAGAAACCCTTATTGGCAACTTGGCCCTTCAGGCCTGTGTTATGCCGGAGTTTGTGCCGGTTCAGCAGGAATTTAAGATTGATCCCAATCAGGGCATTGACTACGCCGGCGTGCGCTTAAGGGGCCGTGTTGATCGCATCGACGTGAATGCCGAGCGCGGTCATTTTGCTGTTGTTGACTACAAAGGCGGCTTAGGTGGCCACGATGCTGGATACAACCCCGACGACGCAACGGCAGAAGGGTTTACTCTGCCTGGCAAAATCCAGGCGCTCATTTATGCGCAAGCAATTCGGCGCATGGGCACCTTGGGTTACCCGGTTGGCGCCTTGTATATGAGTTATCGCGCAAGCCAGCCCAAGGGAATGCTTGCAGGTTCATACGATGCTGCTTTGCTCGATGTGCACGATTACACCCACAAAGCGGCTGCGGTGGAAATGAATTTCGAGGCATTCCTGGATCAGATAGAAAGTATGGTGCAACAAAAGCTGCAGGGCTTGACGCAAGGTTGCATCGAGCCCAACCCGCTTAACGCAAATTCGTGCAAATACTGCCCAGCCAAAAACTGCGAAAGGAGGCTGTAATGGACTTGAGCACAGCAACACCAGGTCAGCGTCAAATTATCACTACCATGGACGAGCCCCTTATGGTTTCTGCAGGCGCTGGCAGCGGTAAAACCTACACGCTCACGCAGCGTATTGCCTATGCGCTGGAAGGCGATGGCGGCCAGCCTTACATCGATAGCATCAGCCAGGTAATGGCCATTACCTTTACCAAAAAGGCCGCAGCCGAGCTCAAGTCGCGCATTAAGGGCAAGCTAATGGGTATGGGCTTGGTGGAAGAAGCCCTAAAGGTAGATGACGCCTGGATTTCCACCATTCACGGCATGTGCTCGCGCATCCTGCGTGAACACGCCTTAGAGCTGGGCATCGACCCGGCATTTAGCGTTGTTTCTGAAACCGATGAGCAGGAATTTCGTGCCCTTGCCTTCGATAACGTAATTCAGCGCTTGGAAGAAGAGGGCGCAGAAGATCTGTTGAGCTTTATGCGCCAAGTGGGTGTTCGATCCGCTTCGCCTGGTGGCACTAGTATTGAAGCGCTGGTTGGCCAGCTCACAGCAAGGGCTCTTTCGCTGCCCGATGGGTTTGATGCTGTTGTTGTGCCGCAGGTAGAGGGCAACCCCAGCATGCTTATGCGACAACAAGTGGAGCGTGGCGAAGAGCTTATTGCCTGCATTGATGCATTGCCTAAGCTTGGCAAGAAGGACGAGTCTGCTCGTGACGAAGCGCAGGATGCCCTGCAAAAGGCAAGCGAATACCTGCAAAGCTGCGGCAATGCCACTACGTTTACCAGCCCCGAATTTGATGCGGCGCGCTTTGTTGAAGCGTTTTACGCTTTCCCCAAAACGGACAAGAAATTTCACGTCAAAGATTCCGACCCAATGTTTTTTGCTCAGTATCGAAGCGATTATGCCGAAGCTTCAGCTCAGGTAGAAGCAGCGCTTTCTGCGGTGGAGCTTGGTTACGTTGCGCGTTTGGCGCGTGCTGTTGACGAAGAATATCACCAGGTAAAAGGGCATTCTGCGCTGGATAACACCGACCTTTTGCGCTTGGCATATGCGGCGTTGTGCCAAAATGCCGCAGTTGCCGCTGCGTACAAGGGCCGCTTCAAGCTCATCATGGTGGACGAATTCCAAGATACCGATGAGCTTCAGGTGGCGATCATCGGCGCTTTGGCCGAAGAGGGCTACACCAATGTGTGTACCGTGGGCGACGCCCAGCAGAGCATCTACCGTTTTCGCGGTGCTGATGTAAACGTATTTTTTGGCTATCGTGAAATGCTTCAGGGCAGCTGCCCCAAAGCCAACTTCGTAAATCTTCCGGACAACTTCCGCAGCCACGCCGATGTGCTTTCTTTTGTGGATGCAGTATTTTCGCAACCGCAGGTTTTTGGAAAGAACTTCCTTTCTCTTGCGCCAAAAGGCGAAGTCAACAACCAGCCCGACCCATTGTTCGAGGATCGCCCGCGTATTTCTATGGCGCTCTACGACGTTAGAAGGGGAGGTCCTGGCAAAGATGCAGCACGGGCTGCGTGCGCCGATCGCATAGCCCAGCATTTTGCCGAGTTGCGACAAGCGGGTGCCTCCGCGGGCGACATGGTTATATTGCTGGGCAGCATGACCAAGGTAGACGTGTATGCTCAGGCCCTGCGCAACCATGGCTTTGAGTGCCTGGTTACCGGCGGTTCCACGTTTGGCTCAGCCTACGAAGTGGGCTTGGTGTGCTCTATGGTGCGCTATTTTGCCAACAGGGCCAACGACGCTGCCCTTTATGAACTGCTCGAATCGCCTTTGTTTGCATTGGGTAGCACGCCCATGCTGCACCTGGTAACCGGCCATAGCCGTCAGGGCAAGCCGCATCGCCGCACGCTGAGCGCCGGTTTGCACGCTTGGCCCGACGAAAAGGGTCTTACCAACCTAACGCCCGAACAAGAAGATCAGGTTGATTTCGCGCATCTGTGCCTGTCTCAGGCGTTGGCCCAGGCAAGTCGGCACGGTTTAGAGGCGGGCGTTCGCACGTTGCTGCGTGCAAGTGGTTGGCTTCTTCGCTTAGAAGGGCAAGCCGCGCAAGGTCAGGCCATTGTGGGCAATCTGGGTAAAGCTTTGCGCATGCTGGCCGAAACTGAAAACCGCGGGCTTGGCCTGGTGCGTACGGCCAATATGTTCTGCACCGATATTCAAACCCTTAAAAACACTCCCGGTTCCCTTTCTTCGAGCGATTCCAATTTCGTGCGCATCATGACCATGCATTCCAGCAAAGGCTTGGAGTTTCCTCATGTAGCGCTGGCCGAACTCCGCCTAGAATCCAAGGCCGGTACCTTGCTTGCCGAAAACATCGAGGGGAGCACGTATCTTTCGCTTAAGCCAGTGGCGCTTGGCGCAAGCGCAAAGAAGGCCGAAAGCCTGCGTGACTTTATCGACTTCGACGAGGAAGAAAGCGCTTCGTTTGCCCAAGCCGCGCACGTCAAACGTATGGGTATGTTGCGAAACTATGTTGCCTACCAGGAGCTTTCCGAAAATCGCCGTTTGCTTTATGTGGCGCTTACACGTGCGGTTAAATCGCTGTTTGTGGGCGTGGCATTCGGTGGAAATAAAGCTTTCAGCTATGAAGGCAAAGGCGTGCTGGCCGATTTGCATGATGCGCTTCAGTGGGAAAAGAGCGAAAGTGCACCTGTGCAACAACTGAGCTATGGCGGTAGTGCGCCCTGTGCTTTAGAGCTTCATGTGCTTTCTGAGCCGGTTGAGGCCGAGCCTTCGCAGGCCGAAGAGTCTCAACCATTCTTTATTCCTGGTGCTCCGTTGGCGCCCGGGCCTTACTGCGAGCCTTATAGCGTGCAGCGCACCGAGGTGTTTTCGTATAGCTCCATTGCACCAGCTTCGCATGCTAGCCTGCCTTTTGCCGATGTCGCCTTCGATGCAGCGGCGGGTTTTGCCGACGAAGACGCAACCGCGCTGGGCACGGCATTCCATCATTTGGCTCAACTCGCAATCGTGAAGGGCTGCGGCAAGATTGCTATGCCTAGCACAGAAGCTATTGCGTCCCAGGCTCGCGCCCAGGCCTTAACGCATGGGCAGCTTCAGCGCTTGCAGGCTGCTTTGCAGCGCTGGTTTGAAAGCGAGCTTGCCCAACAGCTTGCTTCTCATGGCGCCCCGCAGGCCGAAGTTCCCTTTATGCTGTGCATCCCCAGCGCGCAAGGTCGCTGCTATTTGGAGGGTGAAATCGACGCTGTTTCCTTCGATTCCTGTGGCGCTGCCTTTTTGGTTGACTATAAAACTGGTGGTGCAGCAGAAGAAACACCCGATTGCTTGCATAAAAAGCATCTGCTGCAGGCCCAATGCTACGCGCTTGCGCTACTGCGCCAAGGTGCTCCCAGTGTGCAAGCCAACTTTGTGCGCGTTGAACGGGAAAACCCTCAAGCTCCCGGGCAGCCTCAGGTGGTTAGCTACGCTTTCGACGCGTCCCAAGCCGATGAACTTGAGCGCTTGGTATTGCTGGCTTATGAACAATCGCTTCAGTAGTTTTGCTGCCGTGGCCCAAGCCGCCGCGAGGTAAGTTTGCTGTCGCACAGGCAAGCCGTGGGGAAGTAAGGATGGTAAGGTAACCTGCATGGAAAACCTTTTCACAGAAATAGATAATTCCAAGCGTCGCAAAAATGCGCCCTTGGCGGTACGCATGCGTCCGCAAAAGCTCGAAGACCTTATTGGTCAGGAAAGCGCTTTAGGCAGGGGCACATGGTTGCGCGCTGCTATCGAAAACGACACGCTTTCTTCGGTGATCTTGTACGGGCCTGCGGGTACGGGTAAAACCAGCATTGCTCATATCATCGCCGAAACCACGCATGCTCACTTCGTCGAGGTTTCTGCTATCGGTGGCACCGTTGCCGATCTTCGCCGTGAAATTTCTGAGGCCGATAAGCGTCTTGTCAACTTGGGCATTCGCACCATTTTGTTCGTGGACGAAATACATCGCTTCAATCGCGCTCAGCAAGACGCATTGCTCCACGCTGTTGAAGACGGTGTGGTGGTGCTTGTTGGCGCCACAACCGAAAATCCCTTCTTTGAAGTGAATTCGGCGCTTATTTCGCGCTCACGTGTGGTTGAGCTCCATCGGCTTTCCGATCAGGCACTTTCTGCCATTGTGGATAAAGCCCTTGAATCGCCTGAAGGTTTGAAGGGCGCCTATACGCTCACCGATCAGGCGCGCCAGGCCATGCTTATGCTTGCCGGCGGCGATGCTCGTAGCGTTCTTAACACGCTTTCGCTTTCCAGTGATTTGGCCCGCGCAAACAACAAATCGGAAATCACCGAAGAAATGGTGCGTACGGCAGTGCCGCACCGCACTTTGCCCTACGACAAAAAGCAGGACATGCACTACGACGTCATTTCTGCGTTCATCAAGAGCATGCGCGGTTCCGACCCCGATGCTGTGTTGTATTGGCTGGCTCGCATGCTCGATGGTGGGGAAGACCCGAAGTTCATTGCCCGTCGCATTTTTATTGCTGCTGCCGAAGATATTGGCAACGCCGACCCGAATGCGGTGCTGGTTGCCGAAGCTGCTTTTCGCGCAGTAGAAGTAATAGGCCTGCCTGAGTGCCGTATAAATTTGGCCCAAGCTGCTGTGTATATGGCACTTGCGCCTAAATCCAACGCTTCGTATATGGGCTTGGCAAAAGCCTTTGAAGAGGTGCGCAATGGCCAGCTTCGTGCGGTGCCCAACCACTTGCGCGACAGGCACCGCCCCGGTTCCGAAGATTATGGGGAATATCTTTATCCCCACGACGCCCCTGAAGGCTATGTTGCGCAGCAATACTTGCCCGATGGCCTGGAAAAAGGCGTATTCTTTACACCTGGGCAACGCGGTTGGGAGCGTTACCGAACCGAAGCGCCGTCTTCGGATAGAATATAAAGCTACGTAAAGTAAATTCCGGTTCCTGGCTGGAGGAGGAAAGATGGAAATCTTCGATTCGTTGGTTCCCGTTGGAATCGTTTTGTTGTGCGTTGCTGGCGTTATTGCCCTTATTGCTTTGGCGTATCTGCTGGTTACCCTCGCAAAATCTATGAAGGAAACCTTTGAAAAGGTTAACCCGCTTATGGATCAAGCCCAGGAAGCGCTTGAAGCCACCAAGCCTGCGCTCGATCGCATCGACCCGTTGCTTGAGCGTCTTACCCTTACGGTAGATGCGGCAAATCTTGAAATCATGCGTGTGGATCAGATTCTGGAAGACGTTAACACCATCACGGGCAACGTTTCCAAGGCAACGGAATCCGTTAATTCCATCACGTCTCTTCCCCTCGAAGCTGTAAGCAGCGTAACCACCCGTCTGCGCAACCTCATTGCGCCTTGGGGCGAAAAGGAAAACGCCGCAGGTACGGTTGCTCAGGCGGTAAACTCTAAGCTCGACGATGTTGACAGCTGCGTGGCCGAGGCTCAGGCAGAAGCCGACGAAAAGCGCGCCGAGGTTGCTGAAGCTGTTGCTAAGCGTGATGCTGCAGCCGCTCAAACCAACAGCATGTCTTCCAACGTGAAGGATTCCGTTGAAGTTCACATCAACATCGATTCTGAAGCTGCTCAAAGCAAGTAAGGGGCCCGAACTTCTAAATGAGCAATTCTGCCAGTCCGATGGACAACGAAGTTAAAAACGAAGAAATCAAAACCCTGCGTTCACGCCGCCGCTTGTACGCAGGGCTTTTCATTATCGTTTTATGCGCGCTTTTGTATCTTGCAGGGCGCGCACTTAATTTGCTGGCAACGCCGGTGGGCATCATCGTGTGGACCACCATCATTGTTTTCTGCTTGCGCGGGCCGGTGAATTTCCTGGAAAAGAAGGGCATGCCGCGTGTACTGGGCACGCTTGTTGCCTACGTGCTTATGTTCGCTGTTTTGGTTGCCATTGGCTGGGTGATGGTAAGCCCTGCCGCTGGCCTGGGCGATCAGTTTAAATCGCTCATGGAAACGGTTGTGGCCCAGGTTGATGTTATTCGCGATGCCTGGAACGATGTGTATTCCCGCTACGCTTATCTTTTGAATGACGAGCGCATCAACGGGTGGTTCAACGATATTCTTTCCTCTATGGGCACCATGGCTTCTGGCATGGCTTCTGCTAGTGCAGAAGGCGTGGTGGGCTTTGGCTCGAGCGTGGCAACATCGGCTTTGGTTATTGGCTTTGCTCTTGTTGTTGCTTATTGGGTGCTTATGGAGCTGCCCGGCCTTGGTGCTGAAATCAAGCGTCTGTTTGGCCCCCGCTTCCAGTCCGATTTGAACATCATTTACCTAACCGGCACCCGCGTAATGGGCGGTTACATCAAGGGAACGCTTATTCAGTGCGTGCTCATTGGCGTTTTGTGCGGCATCGGCTATGCCGTAATGGGCATTCCTAACCCTGCCGCATTGGGCGTTATCACCGGCTTGCTGAATATCATCCCGGTTATCGGCCCTTGGCTTGGCGGTGCTTTCGCGGCACTCATGGGTGTGTTCACCAGCCCCTTCATTGCACTTTTGGCCCTTGTGTACACCATCGTGGTGCAGCAGGTCATCTACACCTTTGTTGGCCCCAAGGTTATGGGCGATGCGGTTGATATTCACCCTGCTTTGGTAATCATGGCCTTGATGGTGGGTTCGGCACTGGGCTTTGCCGTGGGCGGTTTTATGGGCAACATCGTGGGCATGCTTGCTTCCATTCCGTTGGTTGCCGCTGCTAAATCGCTGTTTGTGTATTACTTCGAGCGTGGTACGGGTCGCGTAATCGTTGCGCCCGACGGCGTAATATTCAAGGGCGATGCTCATTTGCCTCAGACAGACGCAGTGATTCCTGAAGCCGATGAATTTGCTGCTGTTGCAACTGCGCATGCAACAGGCGAGTTTTCGGCCGTTGCCAATGAAGATGCAGATCCTTCGGGCGGCTTTGCCGCGGTGGTTGATCCAGCTGCCGATGCAACGGGCGGTTTTATAACCATCGAAGAGGTAGAAGTTGCAGGCGCACATGCAGCCCAGCACGAAGACCAGAAACCTGGCTCCGCGCCCGAGGCGGGCAAGCCCAGCAAGTAGTTCTTACGCGGGCCGTTAATGGTAGAATCGGCTTTTGCGTATTCGCACATTATTTTTGATTTTGTAGAGGTAGCTATCGCATGAAGTACATGACCACCGCTGAGATCCGTGAAAAGTATCTGAGCTTCTTCGAGGAAAAGGGCTGCAAGCGCATGCCTTCTTCTTCGCTTATTCCCGACGACCCCAGCTTGTTGCTCACCAGCGCAGGCATGGTGCAGTTCAAGCCTTACTTCCTTCACCAAAAGGAGTTGGATAGCGCCTACATTGGCACCACCACGGTGCAAAAGTGCGTTCGCACCAACGACATTGAAAACATCGGTGACGCCCGCCACTTGAGTTTCTTCGAAATGCTGGGCAACTTCAGCTTTGGCAAGTACTTCAAAAGCGAAATGTGCGCTTGGGCTTATGAGTTTTGCACCCAGCACTTGGGTCTTCCCGCCGAAAAGCTGTACTTCACCGTGTTTGAAGACGACGATGAAACCATCGAAATCTGGAAGGGCCTGGGCGTCCCGGAGAGCCACATTTCCAAGCTTGGCGAAGAAGACAACTTCTGGCGTGCTGGCCCCACTGGCCCTTGCGGCCCCTGTTCTGAAATCTATTTTGACCAGGGCCCTGAGGTAGGCTGCGGCAGCCCCGATTGCAAGCCTGGCTGCGACTGCGACCGTTACCTGGAGTTTTGGAACTGCGTGTTTACCCAGTATGACGGCCAGGAAGACGGCACGCTGGCACCGCTGCAAACCAAGAACATCGATACCGGCATGGGCCTGGAGCGCATTGCCGCAATTATGCAGGGCGTAACCAACAATTACGATACCGACGTTTTGCGCAGCCTGGTTGCTGTGGGCGAAGAGCTTTCGGGCAAGGCTTATGCAAAGGACGTTGCAACCGATGCGTGCCTGCGTATTATTGCCGATCATAGCCGCTCGGTAACCTTCATGATTGCCGATGGCATTCTGCCTTCCAACGAAGGCCGCGGCTATGTGCTGCGTCGCTTGCTGCGCCGCGCTGTTATGAAGGGTCAGATGCTTGGCATCGAGGGCGCCTTCCTGGAAAAGTACATCAACAAGATCATCAGCCTTTACGGCAGCGTATACCCCGAGCTGGTAGAAAACGAAGAGCTTATCAAGCGCGCGGTTCTTTCCGAAGAAGAGCGTTTTGGTGCAACCCTTCGCCAGGGTCAGGCCTATCTGGACGAAGCCCTTTCGCAGGTAGAAGGCAAAACCCTTTCGGGCGATACCGCTTTTGTTCTGCACGACACGTACGGCTTCCCTGTAGAAATCACCCAGGAAATCTGCGAAGAGCGTGGCTTTGCTGTTGATATGGACGAGTTTGCCCGTTGCATGGAAGAGCAGCGTGAGCGCGCCCGTGCTGCAAACGTTAAAGACGCCGAAGCTGCTTGGAGCACTTACGGCGGCATTTATGCCGAGCTTTTGAAGGAGCTGGGCAAGACCGAGTTCGTTGGTTACACCGAGCTGGCCGATTATGCAAAGGTCACTGCCTTGGTTTCCAACGGCGCTCGTGTAAACGAGATTTCTGAAGGCCAGGAAGCCGAGGTAATCCTGGATGTAACCCCGTTCTATGCCGAAATGGGCGGCGAAGTGGGCGATACCGGCCATTTGGTAGCCGATCAGGCTGTACTGGAGGTAACCGACACCAAGGCTCCCGAAAAGGGCCTGGTTTGCCACAAGGTAAAGGTGCTTTCGGGCAGCATCAAAGTGGGTACTCAGGTAGCTGCAAAGGTGGACGGCAAGCGCCGCGCCCGTATTTCGCGCAATCACACCTGCACCCATATCCTGCATGCCGCGCTGCGTCAGGTTTTGGGCGCTCACGTAAAGCAGGCCGGCAGCTACGTAGGTCCCGACCGCCTGCGTTTCGACTTCACGCACTTTGAAGCAGTAACCCCTGCTCAAATCAAGGAAGTCGAGCGTGTTGCCAACGATGTCATCATGCAGGCAATCCCCACCAACATCTTCGAAACCAGCCTTGCCAAAGCCCGTGAAGCCGGCGTTACCGCTCTGTTTGGCGAAAAGTACGGCGATACGGTGCGCGTTGTTGAGGTTGGCGACTTTTCCCAGGAGCTGTGCGGTGGCTGCCATGTTGCAAACACCGCTGAAATTGGCCTGGTAAAGATTGTTTCTGAAAGCAGCGTCGGCTCCAACTTGCGCCGCATCGAAGCCTTTACCTCCTACGATGCCATTGCTTACCTCAACGGCTTCGAAGCCCAGGTAAAGGAGCTTTCCAGCATGCTGCGTGTACCTACGGGCGACGTGGTTTCCCGCGTGGAAGCAAACGTGGCTCAGCTGCGCGAACTCAATTCCAAGAAGAAAGCCAACAAGGCTGCTGCCGTTGGCGGCGAGCTGCCCGAAAACCTGCTTGAGGTTTGCGTTGGCTCTGAATACCCCGTGTTTGTGCACCGCAAGGACGGTCTTGATGCCGGCGGCATGCGCAACTTCTGGGATATCGTACGTACGCGTTTGCCCGAAGGCGGCGCTTGCGTCTTGGCTTCCAACAATGAAGGTACGCCCATCTTGCTTGCTGCAGGTACCGATGAAGCTGTTGAAAAGGGCTTCAATGCGGGTGCGGTAATCAAGGAAATCGCCCGTGAAATCAAGGGCGGTGGCGGCGGCAAGCCTTCTATGGCTCAGGCCGGCGGTAAGGATGCCGCAGGTATCGATGCTGCACTCGATGCAGCTCGCAAGTTGTTTGCTTAAGTTGAGTTCGGAAGGGGAGCAGCGTTGAGGGTAATGGCGCTCGATATCGGCAAGGTCCGCTGTGGCATAGCCATCAGCGATCCGCAAGAAAAAATCGCCACGCCCTTAACGGTGCTTCCCACCGATGAAGTGCGCGCCAATGCGCCAAGTTTTCGCAGGTTGTGCGAAGATTGGGAGCCGGAGCTCATAGTTTCCGGCTTGCCGTTAACCATGAGCGGCCAAAGTGGCCCTCAGGCCCAGCATATTCGCGAGGTTGCCCAACAGGTTGCAAGCACCTTAGGGCTTCCACTCGAATTCTCCGATGAGCGCCTTAGCTCTTCGGAGGCTAAGCGTTCCCTTCGGGAACAGGGCTTTTCCGAGCGCGAAATGCGCGGTAAAGTCGATATGATCGCAGCGTCATTGTTTTTGCAGTCGTGGCTCGATAAGCGCCAGGCTGCCGGCAACTGAAAGGTAGTTTGATGAGTCCCAGGAAGGTAACGTATTCCCGGAAATCCACCCATGCAGCACGTGCAGCGCATGCAAGGGGCCAGCGTGAGTTTCGTACTTACGACACTTCGGCCATTAGGCCTAAAAAGTCTAAGGCGCCTTACGTTGTTGCTGGTGTTGTGGCTGCCGCAATTATCATCATTTTGCTGGCGCTGTTCATAAACACCAGCTGTGCCGAAGCCGCCAACGACCATATGGTTGCCGATGGTCAGCAGGTTACGGTGCAGATTGATGATGGTTCCACCTTGCCCGTTATCGCAGATTCGCTCTACGATGCGGGCCTTATTGTTCGTAAGAGCGATTTCACTGCTGCGGTAAACGCGAAAAATGCAGCCTCTTCGCTGAAGTCGGGCGTGTATACGTTTACCGGCGGTACCTCTAACGAAGATTTGGTAACCGCGCTGGTTGCCGGTCCTTCCACCACCGCCGCTACTGGCGTGGTGGTTTCGGAGGGTACCACGCTTGCTAACATTGCCAAGGTGGTAGAAAAGGCCTACAACGGCTCCATTACCGCAAGCCAGTTCACCGAAGCTGCCTCCGATGCTTCCCGCTACGCCAGCAGCTATTCCTTCTTGAGCGAGGCAGGGTCCAATTCGCTTGAGGGCTTTTTGTTCCCCAAAACCTATGAGCTTTTGCCTGATGCCAGTGCAAGCGATGTAGTGCGTCAGATGCTTACCCAGTATCAGGAAGAGGTTTCTGCCCTAAATTACAGTTATCCAACAAGCCAGGGGCTTAACAACTACCAGGCTCTTATCTTGGCCTCCATTGTAGAAAAGGAAGCAACCAGCAATACGCGCAGCAAGGTAGCAGCCGTGTTCTACAACCGTTTGGGCACTCAGGGTGGCCCCAGCTATGGCGCTCTTGGCAGCGATGCTACCACCGCCTACGAAGTGGGCGACAACTTGGACTCTTACGACTGGACTACCAACAGCCCTTACAACACGCGTGTGCACAAGGGTCTGCCTCCTACGCCCATTTGCAGCCCCAGTATCGATTCCTTGAAGGCCGTGTGCTCGCCTGAAGAAAACTTTGGCGACTACTACTTCTTTAGCTTCTGGAACAACGACGAAGGCGGCGTTGATTACTTCTTCGACAAAACCTACGAAGAGCATCAGCAAACCATTGCCGATCATTCTTAAGGGTTTTGCCTGGTAGGTGCGTTATGCCGCTGTTTCAGCCAGAAAGATATTTTTCGCGCACCAGCGCCATTAACATCGAAGCCGACCTTTTGGGCCAGGGCTTTACCCATGTGTTGCTGGATATCGACAACACGGTAGTTTCGCGCGCCGACCACCAGGTGCCCAAAGACGTGCGCCATTGGCTGGTACGTGCCAAAGAAGCTGGTATTTCGCTGTGTTTTCTTTCCAACAATTGGCATAAATCGGTTCATGCCATGGCGGCCGAAATCGGTATTCCGGTAGTAGCTAAGGCGTGCAAGCCTTTACCACATGGCTTCGTCATGGCCCGCAATAAAATCGGCGGCACCCGCGCCAATACGCTTATGGTGGGCGATCAGCTTTCTACCGATGTTGTGGGTGCCCATTTGGTGGGACTAAAGGCTTATTTGGTGTGCCCGTTGGTGGAAGAGGATTTGAAGCACACGGTGCTGGTTCGCAACATCGAGCGTGCTTTCATAGCCGACAAGGAGCCAGAAGGCGTGGTGTTTAGCGAAACCGTCCGCTAAGCTCTGGCGTTGCCCTGTGGGTCGTTTTGCTTTGCCGCAAGGCTTCAGCCTGTTGGGCGCATCACTGCACAGCGCATTGTTTATTCACTGCCACCTGTCTGATACACGCTTTGTAGCGCTCAGGTACGTGCCTATTTTGGTAGAATCAAAAACTGTTATAACCAAATGCAATCAAGGCAAGGCATTATGCAATACATCACAGCAGGTGAAAGCCATGGTCCGGCACTTACGGCCGTAGTTTCTGGCGTTCCTGCAGGGCTTTCCATTTCTGAAAAGGGCATCAACTCCGATCTTGCGCGCAGGCAGAGCGGCTATGGTCGCGGCGGCCGTCAAAAAATCGAGAAGGATACCGTGTCCATCACCTCTGGCGTTCGCTTTGGCAAAACCATTGGTTCTCCTATCACCCTTACGGTCGAAAACCACGACTGGGTTAACTGGACTGAGCGCATGTCGGTGTTTGGCGAGCCCCCTGCCGATTTGGTTCGTGAAGTAACTCCGCGCCCCGGTCATGCCGATTTGCTGGGCGTTCTTCGCAACGATATGGACGATTGCCGCAATATCCTCGAGCGTTCCAGTGCACGCGAAACCACCATGCGCGTTGCCGCTTCGGGCATTGCTCGCGAATTCCTGGCCGAGCTGGGCGTTGAAATCAATAGCTTTGTGGTTTCCATCGGCGATGCCGTTATGGAAGAAGAAGACCCTATGGTGCAGGCGGCCAACTATTCGCCGCTCGATATTGAAACCAGCGAAGTTCGCTGCCCCAGCGCTGAAGCGTCTGAGGCCATGATGGCTGCTATCGATGCCGCAAAGGAAGCAGGCGACACGCTGGGCGGTGTGTTCCGCGTTGTGGTTACTGGCCTTTTGCCCGCAGTTGGCGGCTATGCAACTCCCACCGATCGCCTTACCTCTAAGTTGGGCGGCGCAATCTACAGCATTCCGGCCATCAAGGGCGTTGAATTCGGCCTTGGCTTTGAAACCACGCGTCGTCCCGGCAGCCAGGTGCATGATGAAATCGTGCTGGACGAAGCCAACGGCTTTGTGCGCACTTCCAATAACGCTGGTGGCCTTGAAGGCGGTATGACCACGGGCATGCCCCTGGTGATAACCGTTGGCATGAAGCCCATCGCAACGCTTACCACGCCGCTGAACACGGTAAACCTTGACACTCTTGAAGTTGACGCCGCTTCCAAAGAACGCAGTGACACCTGTGCTGTGCCGGCAGCTGCCGTTGTTGCCGAAAGCGAAGTGGCATTCGTTTTGGCCGATGCTTACTTGTCTAAGTTCGGCTCCGACAACATGACCGACATCAAGGCAAACATCGCCAACTACAAAGAGCGCATCAAAACCATGTCGCGCTAGCATCTGTGCATACGGGTGCTAGTTGCAAACCAGCTGGCGCCTTCTGCTTACCCCACCCCCCCAAAAGGAGATTTCCATGACCGAGCAAGCAGCACAACACGTATCCAAGTACGTACTCACCAAGCCGGTATTCTTTATTGGCTTTATGGGCGCCGGCAAAACCTCTGTTTCCCAGCAGATTGCAGTTACCTGCGCAGTTGCCTCTATCGACGCTGATGAGTACCTGGAGCTTCGTGAAGACCGTATTGTTGCCGACATTTTTGCCGAAGACGGCGAAGAGGCATTCCGCGATATCGAAACCGACGTTCTGCGCGACCTTGCCTCCCGTTCGCCCCGCCTTATTGGCTGTGGCGGCGGTGTTGTTACCAAGCGCCCCGAAAACGCTCAGATCATGAAGGATGCCGGTTACGTGGTGTACCTGAAGGTATCGGCCGACGCTGCTGCCGCTCGTATTCCTAATACCGATTCGCGCCCCATGTTCAAGAACTTGGAAACCGCGCGTAAAACCATCGTAGAGCGCGAGCCCCAGTACGAAGCCGCTGCCGACTTTGCGGTAAACACCGAAGGCCGTAGTATTCGAGAGGTTGCCGAAGAAGTAGTTGAGCACCTGCTCGAGGTCGGCGTAATGGTGAAGCAGGATTAAGCCATGGCCCGTATTGTGGTGGAAATTCCCGGCCAGCGCGCTTATGACGTGCTTGTTTCGGGTGGTGCCCTGAATAACCTGGGCCCTGAGCTTCGTAAGCTTGATTCCAATCCAAAGGCTTTGGTGATTACCGACTCCGAGGTTGCATCGCGCTATTTGCCCAAGGCAAAAGCCTCGCTTGAGGCGCAGGGCTACAAGGTTTCGGTGGTTACTGTTCCTGCAGGCGAAGGGGCAAAATCCACAGATTGCGCAGCTGAAATCTGGTCTGCTATGGCCGATTGCGGCTTAAGCCGCGATTCGTTGGTGGTGGCCCTTGGCGGCGGTGTTGTGGGCGATTTGGCCGGCTTTACCGGTTCAACCTTTATGCGCGGCTTGCGTATTGTGCAGGTTCCCACCACCTTGCTTTCTATGGTGGATTCTTCCGTAGGCGGCAAAACCGCTATCAACCTGCCAGCAGGTAAAAATCTGGTGGGCACCTTCTGTCAGCCGCTTTTGGTGCTGGCCGATACCGATGCGCTGCAATCTTTACCCGAACGTGAATGGGCGTGCGGCTGCGGTGAAATTGCCAAGTCGGCGGTAATCGATTCGGAGGATTTCTTCTTTTGGCTCTACGAGCATGCCGATGATTTGGCTGCTCGCAACCCAGAAGTGGTGCAAGAAGCGGTTAAACGCTGCATTGTGTTTAAAGCTTGCGTGGTTGCGCGCGACCAAGAAGAAACCAAGGGCGTGCGTGAGTGCCTGAACTATGGCCATACTTTGGCCCATGCAATCGAAACCGAGGCTGGTTATGGCGTGTATTCGCATGGGCATGCTGTTGCGCAGGGCATGCGTTTTGCGGCGCGTTTGGCCGTTGCAAAGCTGGGTGCTTCAATGGAATTCGTTTCTGCGCAAGATAGCCTGCTTGATGCCTTGGGTTTGCCCGAATTGGAATTCAAAGCCCAGCCCGAGCGCTTGTTGCACTTGATGAAGGGCGATAAAAAAGCACGTTCCGGCAAGCTTCGCTTCGTGCTTCCTTCTGCTTGCGGGCAATGGGAAGTGTGCGAACTTGAAGACGACTTTGTGTTGGAGTATTTGGCTGCGTGGCAACGGAGCCTGGCATAAATTTACGCATCACAGGGCTTCGGCCCTGTTCTTTTTGAGGGCGCCGGCCGGCGCAGAATGGGGGAGCGCGAATGGCATTCAACGAAAATCGCTTGGCGGCGCTTAGGGCCAAGATGGCCGAAGCGGGTTTAGATGTACTGTATGTGCGTGGCCTTTCGAATGTGGCCTGGCTTACTGGGTTTGAGCGCGTGTTCGACGACGAGCCAGCCCATGCAGTGGTGCTTACCGCTAGCGCCTGCAGCCTTCATACCGATTCGCGTTATTTCGACGCGCTTTCAAGCCGCGCTGCGGGTACGCCCATCGCTATAGATGGGCAAACTATGGCTCATAGTGCCTTCTTGAAACGCATTGTTGAAGAACAAGGCAACGCGGCAGTTAAGGTTGGTGTAGAAGACAGCCTTACTTTGGCGGAATTCCGTGGCCTGGAAAAGGCCTTTGCCCAGCAATCGCAGGTGCAGTTGGTAGAGCTTAGCGGCTTTGTTGAAGAGCTTCGCCAAGTGAAGGACGAGTCTGAAATTCAGGCCATGCGCACCGCGCAAGCCATAACCGACCGCGCCTTTAGCCGCATCGTTGAGTTTATGCATGCCGGCCTTACCGAGCGTGAGGTTCAGCTGCAGCTCGACAATTACCTGTTTGAAGAGGGGGCAGAAGGCCTGGCGTTTGGCACCATTGTGGCAACGGGCGCTCATGCGGCATCGCCGCACGCCATCCCTGGCGATACGCGCCTTTCTGCAGGCGATGCGGTGGTTATGGACTTCGGTGCACGCTATGGTGGGTACTGTTCCGATATGACGCGCACGGTGTTTGTGGGCCAACCTTCGGCCGAACTTGAGCGCGCTTGGCAAACCCTTCGTCGTGCCAACGAAGAATGCGAGGCCATGGTGGCCGCAGGCGTTACCGGCGCCGAGGCTCATGCGCATGCCGAAGAGGTGCTGGCGCAAGGGGGCTATGCTGGCGCAATGGGCCATTCTCTTGGGCACAGCGTTGGCTTGGACATCCATGAATCGCCCAATCTTTCTCCGCGCAACGATGCGCCCTTGGCAGCTGGCAATGTGGTAACGGTAGAGCCAGGCATTTACCTTGCGGGTAAATTTGGCATGCGCCTTGAAGATTTTGGTGTGGTGCGAACTAGCGGCTATGAAGTGCTTACGCAGAGCACCCATGAAATGGTTATCGTATCTTAGCCAATCAGGTATACTGTTTAGGCTTAACTGCAACAAACAACCAACTCAAAGGAGCATATCGTGGCAATTTCTACCGCCGACTTCCGTAATGGCATGTGCATCGAGTACAACAACAAGCTCTGCACCATCGTCGAGTTCCAGCATGTAAAGCCTGGCAAGGGCGGTGCATTCGTCCGCACCAAGCTCCGCGACATCAAAACCGGCCGCGTTGTTGACTACACCTTCAACTCCGGCACCAAGTTCGAGGCTGTACGTCTGGAAACCAAGAAGATGCAGTTCCTGTACTCCGACGGCACCGACTTCAACTTCATGGATTCCAACACCTACGAGCAGCTGGCTATCCCTGCCGAAACCGTAGGTTCTGCAGCTAACTGGCTGAAGGAAAACGAAGAGGCAACCCTCATGTACGCTGGCGACGAGCTCATCTCCATCGAGCCTCCTATGTTCGTTGAGCTTGAGGTTACCGAAACCGAGCCTGGCTTCAAGGGCGACACCGCTACCAACACCACCAAGCCCGCAACGCTTGAAACCGGCGTAACCATTCAGGTTCCCACTTTTGTTGAGATTGGCGACGTTCTGCAGATCGACTCTCGCGACGGCCGCTTTGTTAAGCGTGTCTAGTCTGTGCACGGTTACTGTTAATTCTTATTGCTACGGGGCGCTTCGGCGCCCCGTGCTTTATACTTAACTCTCGTTTTTATTAACGGCATTTTGAAAACACACGCTTGCTTTTAGGAGGTGCGAAACACTTGGGAAAGCTTCAGATCATGGACACCACAGTTCGCGATGGTCAGCAGAGCCTCTGGGCTACTCGAATGCCCATCGGCGACATGCTCCCGATCTTGCCTAAGATGGATCGCGTTGGTTATTGGGCTATCGAGGCATGGGGTGGCGCAACGTTCGACACCTGCTTGCGCTTCTTGGATGAAAACCCCTGGGACCGTCTTCGTTCCATCAAGGCCAAAACCCCTAACACGCGTCTTTCTATGCTTACCCGCGGTCAAAACCTGGTGGGTTACAAGCATTACTCCAAAGAAGTGGTTTCTCGCTTTATTGCCGCTTCGCATCGCAACGGTATCGATGTCTTCCGCGTATTCGACGCACTCAACGATATTCGCAACGTGGTAGATTCCGCTGAAGCCATCAAGGAATGCGGCGGCCATTTTGAAGGCGCTATTTCCTACACCATGTCGCCTGTTCATACGCTTGATAGCTTCTTGGAATACGGTCAGCAGCTCAAAGATTTGGGTGCCGACTCCATTGCCATCAAAGACATGGCGGGCATGCTTACCCCGTATCGCACTGAGCGCATGGTAAAGGCCTTCAACGCCGAAATCGGCCTGCCTGTGCATGTCCACTGCCATTATGTTGGCGGCATGGCTCCTGCCAACTACCTGAAGGCCGCCGAAGCTGGCGCCGCTATCGTAGATACCGCTAGCGCTCCTTTGGCGTTCGGCAACTCGCAGCCCGCAGTAGAAATGCTGGTAGCTGCATTGCAGGAAAGCCGCTATGACACGGGCCTTGATCTGGGCTTGCTGTTCGAAATTTCCGAGTACTGGGAAGAGGTTCGCAAGCGCGGCCATTACAAGCGCGGCGTTTCTTCGCTTACTCACATGAAGGTGTACTCGCACCAGGTTCCCGGCGGCATGATGTCCAACCTGGTTTCCCAGCTCGAAATCCAAAACGCGCTCGATCGCCTGGACGACGTTATGGAAGAAATTCCTCGCGTCCGTGCCGAAGTAGGCTATCCGCCTTTGGTAACCCCGCTTTCGCAGATCGTGGGCACCCAGGCTGTATTCAACGTTCTTACTGGCAAGCGTTGGAGCGTTGTTTCCAAGGAAATGAAGGATTACATCTGCGGTTACTATGGCAAGGCCCCTGGCCCCATGTCGCCCGAGGTTGTAGCCCGTGTGGTATCCGATTCCGATCAGGTGCTCGATCCCAACGTAGCGCCTGGCTCGCTCGTAACCACCACGTTCGCCGAGCTCGAAGAAGAAATCGGCGATTTGGCCAAGTCTGAAGAAGACGTACTCATGTACGCGCTGTTCCCCAACGAGGCACGCACGTACCTTAGCAAGCATCGCACATCTGAAAAGGTCGACTTCCTTCTGGAAGAGGAGTCGAGCATGACCAAGGAGGACGATTACGTGGATATCAATCAGATTCGAGAGCTCGTTCGCGTAGCTGAAGAAAGCGGCGTGGGCGAAATCGTAGTCGAGGAAGAAGGCGCACGTATTTCCGTCCGCATGCCTGGCGTTGCCGCAGCCGCTCCGGTTGCAGCCGCTGCTCCTGCCGCCGCTGCAGCTGCCGCTCCTGCTGCTGCTCCTGTTGCAGCTGCCCCTGCAGCCGATAACTCTCGTCCCGCCAGCTGGCACTGCGTAACCTCGCCCATGGTTGGTACCTTCTACGCTGCTCCTGCTCCTGGCGAGCCTGCATTCGTCAAGGTGGGCGACGAAGTTGCCGCCAACCAAACCCTGTGCATCGTTGAGGCTATGAAGCTTATGAACGAAATCGGTGCCGAGGAAATGGGCACTGTGCGCGAGGTTTGCCTGGAAGATGCAACCCCGGTTGAATTCGGCACCCCGCTGTTCTATATCGAGCCCCACAACACTCACGACGCTATCGGTCCGGAGAATGCCTAAATGTTTCAGAAAGTACTCATAGCAAACCGCGGCGAAGTTGCTCTTCGCATCATGCGCGCCTGCAAAGAGCTGGGCGTTAAAACCGTTGCGGTTTACTCCACCGAAGACGCCAACACCGCTCCGGTCCAGTACGCCGATGAAAAGGTTTGCATCGGTCCTGCACCTGCAAACAAGAGCTACCTGGTTATGTCTTCTATTATTGCCGCAGCCGTAAACACGGGCTGTCAGGCAATCCACCCGGGGTACGGCTTCTTGGCCGAAAACTCCGATTTTGCACGCGCTTGCGCCGATAACGACCTGGTGTTCATCGGCCCTTCGCCCGACTGCATCGATGCCATGGGCAACAAGGCGGCCGCTCGCGAAACCATGAAGCAGTGCGGCGTGCCTACCGTTCCTGGCTCCGATGGCGTAATCGAAACGGTAGAAGAAGCTCGTAAATTTGCCGAAAACGTGGGCTATCCCGTTTTGGTAAAGGCTTCCGCCGGCGGCGGTGGCAAGGGCATGCGCGAAGTGCACGACCCTGCCGACTTGGAAAAGGAGTTCATGGCTGCCAAAAACGAAGCCCAGGCTGCGTTTGGCAATGGCGATGTATACCTTGAAAAGCTGGTTCTGCGTCCGCGTCATGTTGAGGTGCAGATCTTGGCCGACAAGCACGGCAACCGCATTTCGCTGTGCGAGCGCGACTGCTCGCTGCAGCGCCGCCATCAAAAGCTGCTCGAAGAGGCTCCCTCTCCGGCTCTTACCGATGAAATCCGCCGTGCTATGGGCGTTGCCGCTGTTAAGGCCGTGCGTGCCACGGGTTACGAAAACGCCGGCACCATCGAATTCTTGCTTGATACCGACGGCAAGTTCTACTTCATGGAAATGAATACCCGCGTGCAGGTAGAGCATCCGGTATCCGAGCTCATCACCGGTACCGATATCATCAAAGAGCAGCTGCGCATCGCCGCAGGTGAGCCTATCAGCTGTGCTGATGCTGCTCCCTTTGCTCCGTTTGGCCATGCCATGGAATTCCGCGTTAACGCTGAAGACCCCGAGCACGACTTCCGTCCGTGCCCTGGCACCATTTCGCGCTTTGAGGTTCCTGGTGGCCCTGGTGTGCGTATCGAAACCTACATCAAGCAGGGCGATCGCATTTCGCCTTACTACGATTCCATGGTTGCCAAGCTTATTGTTTGGGGCCGCGATCGCGAAGAGTGCATGGCTCGCGGTAAGCGCGCTTTGCAGGAATTCGTAATTGAAGGCATTAAAACCACTATTCCGTTCCACCTTGAGGTTCTTGAAAAGCAAGCCTTCAAGGAGGGCCGTGTATTCACCGACTTCATCGAAACCGAAATGGGGGATGAGTAACATGTCCGATATCAACACCGATAGCATGGCCATCGCGCCTGGCGTTGTGGAAACCATCATCACGCTTGCTGTGCGTGACGTTGCAGGCGTTGCCTCTGTTGGCTCGGCTCCTTCCGGCATTCGCTCGCTGCTTTCCTTCAACCAGAGCGCCGAAGGTGTAAAGGTAAACGTTTCTGAAGACAATTCTGTCGAGGTTTCTGTTTCGCTGCGTGTGTTCTCCGGCTTTTCGCTTAACGAAATTGCCGATAACGTACGTGCTGCTGTTGCCGATGCTGTTTTGTCTCAGGTTGGTCTAACCGTTTCACGCGTGGACATTCGCGTAGACGGCATCACCTTCACGGATTAGGGGCAAGGCGTGTCTAAAGCATCTCAGCACGAAGAGCGCATGCTTGCGCGCAAGCATGCTTTGCAGCTTATGTACCAGGGCGAAATCCTGGGTAAAACCCCCAGCCAGTTGGTTGAGGAAGGTCAGCTTGTGCCCGAAACGCAGGGGCTCGATCAATACGCGGTAAATCTGCTTGATGGTACGCGCGATAACCTGAGCGCAATTGACGCGCTTATTGTGGGTGCCAGCGAAAACTGGACCATGGACCGCATGCCCGTGGTCGACCGTTCTCTGCTTCGCTTGGCTACCTACGAAATGCGTTATGTGGACGATGTTCCTGTTTCTGTTTCCATCAACGAAGCAGTTAACCTTGCCAAGGAGTTCGGCGGCGATGACAGCCCTCGCTTCATCAATGGCATTTTGGGTCGCATTGCCACTCAGCTCGAAAGCGAGAACGCGTAATGGATGTGCAGGAGTCTTCTTCCTTCGAAGAAATCAAAGCACGCTTGGACGAAATCGTCGAAGCGGTAAGTGACGAAGAGCTTCCTTTGGACGAGGCTTTGAGCCTCTACGAAGAAGCAGTGGGCATTGGCCTTTCTGCTTCGCGTATCATGGAAGAAGGCATTGCGGCCAATACGGCTGCTGCAACCCAGCAAGCTGAATCGCAGGATGCGTCTTTTCAGGATGCATCCCATCAGGCAAATGCCCAGGTAGCGCCTCAGCAGCCTGGTGCTGCAAACGAAGCGAACGGTGAATAGAAGGAGGCATCCTATGGCTCGCATTCTAGACTCCATCGATTCCCCCGATAAGCTCAAGCTCCTCACCGACGAGGAGCTTTCCATATTGGCGAGCGAAATTCGCCAAGAAATCGTTGCGGTAACTTCCCAGACCGGTGGCCACGTGGCTTCCAGCTTGGGTGCCGTCGATATCATCTTGGCGGTGCATTCTCTTATTGATTCGCCCCATGATCGCTTTTTGTTTGACGTGGGGCATCAAAGCTATGCCCATATGCTGCTAACTGGCCGTTTGGCAGAGTTTTCCACGCTGCGTCAATACAAGGGCCTTTCGGGCTTCCCTAAGCCGCACAGCAACCCGCACGATGTGCATCCTTCGGGCCACGCATCCGATTCGCTTTCGGTTGCCTGCGGGCTTGCCCGTGCGCGCGATATGCGCGGCGATAAGCAAAACATTGTTGCCCTTATTGGCGATGCTTCCCTTGCTGGCGGCATGGCATTTGAAGCGCTCAATGACATTGGCCAGGCTCAAACCCCGCTGGTCATCATCTTGAACGACAACGAAATGAGCATTTCGCGCAACGTGGGCGCAATGGCTATGCACCTGGGTGCCCTGCGCGTTACCAACAACTACCGCAAGGGCCGCGACAACATGCAAGACTTCATGGAAAACTCCCTGGGTTTTGCCGGCAAAGCCATGGTTAAGCTGGGCAAGAGCGCAAAAGAATCGCTCAAGCAGTTTGTTTTGCCCGATGCCATGCTTTTTGAGCAGCTGGGCATTGTGTGCACGCCTCCGGTAGATGGCCACAACATTACTGCATTGCGCCGAACCATCGGCCATGCGCTTGAATCTGAAGTACCCGTTCTGGTGCATGTGGTTACCAAAAAGGGTGCAGGCTACGAGCCTGCCGAAAACGAGCCTTCGCGTTTCCATGGCGTGGGCCCCTACGATATCGAAACAGGCAAGAGCCTAAAGCCCGCGCCAAAGGCACTTACCTATACGCAGGCCTTTACCAAAGCGTTTGCCGCCGAAGCTGCAGTAGATGCGCGTATCTGCGCTGTTTCTGCCGCAATGGTGGACGGCACCGGTTTGCGTGAATTTGCCGATGCTCACCCTGAGCGTTGCTTTGACGTTGGCATCGCCGAAGGCCATGCGGTTGGTATGGCCAGTGGTTTGGCGCTGGGCGGGCAAAAGCCCGTGGTGGCCCTGTATTCCACGTTTTTGCAGCGTGCGATCGACCAGGCCATTATCAACGTTTCGCTTGAAAACCTCGACGTGGTGTTCTGCATCGACCGTGCTGGCTTGGTAGGCGACGACGGTCCTACGCATCATGGCATGTTCGATATGGCGCTCATGCGTACCGTGCCCAACATGAAGATCATCGCTCCTTCAAACGAAGCCGAGTTGGTGCATGCTTTGCATACGGCGTTGCGTATTGGCGGCCCGGTAACCGTGCGCTATCCGCGCGGTGAAGCTTGTGGCGTTCCCATGCCGCAAGATGCCTTGCTTATGAAACCTGGTACCTGCCGTGTTGTGCGTGAAGGCACCGATGCCTGCGTTTTGGCTTTCGGCCGCATGGTGCGCTATGCCAACGACGCGGCGCAAAGCCTGGCTCAAAAGGGCTATTCGGTACGCGTGGTAGACATGCGCTGGGTAAAGCCGCTCGACGTGGAGGCTATTCGTGCTGCCGCTAAAACCGGCGCCGTGGTAACCGTTGAAGATGGCGTGGCCATTGGCGGTGCCGGCGAAGGCGTGGCTGAGGTTTTGGCAACCGAAGGCCTTGCGCCCAAGCTGCGTATTTTAGGTTTGCCCGATAAATTTGTTGCTCAAGGCAAGGTCGATCAGCTCTTTGCCGATTGCGGCATCGATGCACTGGGCATCGAACAAGCCGTGCTCCAGGCAATGGGCAAAGCCAATTAGCCTAAATACCTATATTTGTGCATCCCCGTCCTGCTTGCAGGGCGGGGATTTTCTTTTCAGGTAGGGGAGTGCCGGCAATTTGCAGGCTGCTTTATTGCCCATCTCGCTTGGCGCGGGAAGTCAAATACCTGGCGTGTGAGTCAAAACAATATGCTGAACTGCACAAATGAACACGTTCAACCCTCTTCTGTTTCGGCCGTGTTACTCCATGGCTTCGCGAATGTTACGAACCTTTTTTGCGTGCGTTAACAAACGCACCTGTGCCCTAATTGCGTCTTCCCGAGTGCAAATATCAACTTGTCGAAAATGTGCTCGAACGAATATTTAGGAGGTACGCACAATGCTTGACACAGGAGCGACCGCATTCATGCTTGTAAGCGCAATGCTGGTCTTTCTCATGACTCCGGGCGTTGCATTTTTTTACGGCGGACTTGCGCGTCGTAAAAACGTCGTCAACACCATGTTCATGTCTTTCGTGATCATCGGAGTAGTTGCAATCGTATGGATCCTCGCAGGTTGGTCTCTCGCTTATGGCGGCGACGGCTCGAACGCCTTCTTCGGTGGCTTCGATCAGTTGGGTTGCCTGAGCGCGGTATCCGATATGTTGGCTGAAGCGCAAAACCCTGGCGATGCCACTTACCCCCACATCGTTGACATCGCCTTCCAAGCCGCATTTGCCTGCATTACCGCAGCCATCATCGGCGGCTCGCTTTCCGGCCGTATGAAGTTTGGCGCTTTCCTTGCCTTCATTACCTTGTGGGTTGTAATTATTTACGCACCCCTGGCTCACATGGTGTGGGGCGGCGACGGTAGCTTCATCGGCGACCAGATTGGCGCGCTCGACTTTGCTGGCGGCGACGTTGTTCACATCAGCTCTGGCCTTACCGGTTTGGTGCTGTGCATTCTGCTGGGCAAGCGTCGAATCTTTGGTGCTGTTAACCATCGCCCCCACAACGTTCCCTTTGTTGTACTTGGTGCCACGCTTCTGTGGTTCGGTTGGTTCGGCTTTAACGGCGGCTCGGCATTTGCTGCCGATGGCATTGCCGGCCTTGCCCTGCTCAACACCTTCATCGCATCTGGCGCAGCCATGATTTCTTGGATGATCGTTGATTCCATCAAGACGGGCAAGCCCACCTTGGTTGGTGGCGCAACGGGCCTGGTAGCTGGCCTGGTTGTAATTACCCCTGCTGCAGGCTTTGTGGATCCGTGGGCTGCCATTGTGATGGGTCTTATCGTTTCTCCCATCTGCTATTTCGCTATTTCTTTCGCCAAGGCCAAGATCGGCTACGACGACGCACTTGATGCTTTCGGTTGCCACGCAGTTGGCGGCATGGTTGGCGGCGTGCTTACTGGCATCTTCTGCGTGCCCGAGCTCTCCTGGACCGACTTCGGCGGCCTTATCTATACCGGCGACCCCACGCTTTTGGGCGCTCAGTGCTTGGGCATCCTGGTAACCATCGTGTTTGTTGGCCTGGGTTCGCTCATCATCGGCCTCATTGTTAAGGCGGTATTTGGCGGCCTTCGCGTCAACAAGGAGCAAGAGGCATCCGGTATGGACCTTGCAGCTCATAGCGAATCCGCATACCCGGCCTTCATCGGCTTGGATTAATGGAAGGAGTGAATGTACATGAAGCGCATTGCAGCAGTCGTTCGTCCCGAAAAGCTTGAACCCCTGAAAGAAGCCCTGTTCGAGGCAAAGATCTCTGGCATGACCATCTATCAGGTTCATGGTTGCGGCAGCCAGCATGGCTGGAAGGAATATTTCCGCGGCAGCGAGGTGTTCCTCAACATGATCCCGAAGGTGAAGTTCGAGATCTGCGTGGAAGATTCCCGCGTTGACGAGCTGGTTGACCTGGTGGTCAAGATCGCTCGTACCGGTGAGGTTGGAGATGGCAAGATCTTCATTTCGGATATCGAAAGCGTTATCCGCGTTCGCACCGGCGAAAAGGACGAAGCAGCAGTCTAGGCCCCTCCCTTTTGTGGAACTCAACAACCTCTTGGACGCTGTTAAGTCATAGCTTGAAAGCCCTGTGGCCCATGTGCTGCGGGGCTTTCTTGCGCTTGAAGCATGAAAGCACCGTAAAACGTACGTATAAAGGTATCGTTGAAGCGCCGCTCACCGAAAAAATGCGTTATAGTTCTAACGATTGAATTTCCGACACGAAAGGATCGCAAGATGACCCGTAAGATCGCAATCTTCGATACCACTTTGCGCGATGGTGAGCAGTCGCCTGGCGCTTCCATGAACTCCGAGGAAAAGCTGGTTATTACGCGTCAGCTACTACGCTTGAACGTAGATGTCATCGAAGCGGGCTTCCCCGTGTCTTCCCCTGGCGATTTCAAGTCGGTTCAGCAGATTGCCGCTGAAGTTGGCGACAAGGCTGTTGTATGCGCCCTTACCCGAGCTGTCGAAAAGGACATCGACTCTGCAGCTCGCGCTTTGGCCGAGTGCAAGCGTCCCCGTATCCACACGGGCATCGGCGTTTCCCACAGCCATATTTACGACAAGCTTCGCACCACGCCCGAAAAGATCATCGAGCGTGCGGTAAACGCAACCAAGTACGCCAAGAAGTACGTTAACGACGTCGAGTTCTACTGCGAAGACGCCGGCCGTTCCGACTACGAGTTCTTGGCCAAGGTTGTAGAGGCTGTTATCGCTGCGGGCGCTACCGTGGTAAACATCCCCGACACCACCGGTTACTCCCTGCCTGAAGAATTCGGCCGTCGCATCAAGTTCTTGATGGAAAACGTCAAGAACGTGGACAAGGCCACCATTTCTGTTCATTGCCACAACGACCTTGGCATGGCTACCGCACTTTCGCTGGCAGGCGTTGCCAACGGTGCTGGTCAGGTTGAGTGCACCATCAACGGCCTGGGCGAGCGCGCAGGCAATACGGCCATGGAAGAAGTGGTTATGGGCATGAAGATGCACGGCAAGGAGCTCAACGCCCACACCGACATCAACACCCGCGAATTCGTTCGCGCATCTCGCCTGGTTTCCTCCATCACCGGTTTTGTGGTTCAGCCCAACAAGTCCATTGTTGGCGCCAACGCTTTCGCTCATTCCTCCGGCATTCACCAGGACGGCGTTATCAAGTCGCGCGAAACCTATGAAATCATCGATCCTACCGAAGTTGGCGCAGGCCAGAGCTCCATTATTCTTTCTGCTCGTTCCGGTCGCGCTGCGCTTCGCCATCGCGTAGAGGCCCTGGGCTACAAGGTTGAAGGCCAGGCCTTCGAAGACCTGTACAACGAATTCCTCGACTTGGCAGACAAGAAGAAGGAAGTCTACGACGAAGACCTTGAATCGCTGCTGGGCGAACAGGGCCGCAACCAGGTTGCCCACTATACTTTGCAGTCTGCGCAGATCAGCTGCGGCAAGCCCCTTACGCCTACCGCAACCATCACCTTGCGCGACACCGAAGATCGCGATTTCGTTTCTTGCGCAACGGGCACCGGCCCGGTTGATGCTCTGGTTAAGGCCATCAACGAAATCATCGATATCGAAAATGACCTTACCGAATTCAGCGTTCAGAGCGTTACCCGCGGCATCGATGCCCTGGGCGAAGTAACCATGCGCGTTACCGATGCCGAAGGCGAGGTATTCACCGGCCGCGGCGCTGACGGCGACATTGTGGTTTCCTCGGCAAAGGCTTACCTCAACGCCCTTAACCGTCTTATCTCCCACAAGAACGATAAGGCTAAATAGTTGTACTGCCTGGAGTGCGGAACAAAGATCAACGATGCGGAGTCGCAGTGTCCTAACTGCGGCTCCCTCGTCGTTGATATGAAGGCGCGCATCGCTGCCGCCGAAGAGCAGATTGTCTATACCGACGCTGTTTCGCCCTCCAGTACCAGCAAATTGCCCTTGGTGAAGGATCGTTTCTACACCGACAAAGAGGGCAACCCGCTTGACCCTTCGCAAGAAGTGGAAGTTCCCACCACTCAAAAAAGCGCAGCCGACCTTACCGCCATTCCTGAAATTGGCGCGAAGGATCCATTTGTAACCATGCCTATGCAGCGCATCGTTTCTTCGCAAGGTCAGGTGGTGGCCGATGTCGACCGCGAGGCAAAGGTCTATTTGCAATCCGAGCGTAAAAATCCCTTCCCTTGGAAGCCTTTCCTGGGTGGGGTAGTGGTAGTGGCTCTTATTGTGGCCGCTGCCTATTTCGCACCGCAGATAGTGGAAGCTTGGGAAGGCTTTGTTTCCAGCACCACTAATCAGCAGCAGGCCGCTCCTTCGCCTACGGCCGAGCAAAAGCAAGAGCAAGAGCAAGTGCCTGAAGCGGCAGCTGCTTCGGCTCAGAAGAAGGCCTACGACGAAACCGATTTTATCGAAGACCTTACAAGCGCATACAAAGACCTGGCTTCTTGGCGCAGCGATGTTGATTCTCGCGTAAGCGACCTGGAAGGCTACTACCGCGTAACCAAGATGGCAACGCGTCAGGGGTATGCCGATACCTGCACGGCTACCATCGAAGAAATCACCGCTTCGCGTGAAGATCTGGCTAACAAGTTGCAGCAGGCGGGCATCACCAATACCAGCGCTGCCTACGCAAAGTATCAGAAGATCGACGAGCTATACGGCTATCTGCTTACGCGCTTGGGCGTGGTGAGCCAGTGCTGGGAGGTTTCGCTCAGTTACGAAAGCCCCAAAAAGCACGACTCTGAAATCTTGGCACCTCTAGCCGCCGATCTTAAGAACGGCAACTCGGTTTCGGAGGCCGCCTTCGATTCCCTCTATCCCAGCGCCGACCCTGCCAAGTAGCGTGTTTAGGCTAGGCATGCTCCTCTGGTGTAAACCGTAAATGTATGCTATAAACATATGGCGTGTGAAAACACGTTTAGCTTTCGATGTTTGGAGGAAGTGGGCCTTGTACCCGCTTCTTTTGTTTGTTCGGGGTTTTCAAAGGAGGGAACGCAATTGCTGAGCGCAAAGGAACGCAAGCTGCTTGAGGCATTAGAGCCCCTGGCCAGCGAGCATAATTTGGAAATCGTCACTGTAGAAGTGGTGGGGTCTCGCAAGGCGCCTACCATCCGTGTTTACCTCGACTGCGAAGGCGGCATCGGTTTCGATGAGCTTGCAGCTTCCCAGAAGTGGGTAGGCCAGCTCATGGACGAAATCGATCCGTTCCCAGGCGCCTATACCTTGGAGGTTTCCTCTCCTGGTATCGATCGCCCGCTTCGCACGCCCCAACATTTCGAACGTTTTGCCGGCGAAAAGGTGCAAATCACACTCACGCAGCCCTTCGAGGGCCGCACTAAGTGGACGGGCATCCTAAACGGCATGAAACAAGGCGCCGTGCTTGTGCAGGTTGAAGAGCAGGAATTTGCGCTTCCGTACGAGCAAATTAAAAAGGCGCACGTTATCGGCACTATAGATTTCAGCGGGTAGAAAGGACTCTTTCCATGGCAACATCTGAGTTGATCGAAGCCTTGCAGGCTTTGGCCCACGAGCGCAAAATCGACGAGTTTTATCTTATCGATCGCCTTGAGGCTTCCCTGGCCAAGAGCTATCAGCATATCCTCGACCTTGAATACGATGCACGCGTAACCATCGACCGCAACACCGGCAAGATTTACGTGTACGAGCTTATTCCTGTTGGCGAGCCCGACGAGGAAACCGGCGAATACAGCGAATTCGAAGAGCGCGATGTAACTCCCGACGACGTGAGCCGTATTGCCGCTCTCAACGCTAAAAACGTTATCGGTTCCATCGTGCGCGATGCTGGCCGTCAGAGCATCTACGAAGAGTTTTCCAGCCGCGTGGGCGACCTGGTAACCGGCACTGTTCTGCAGGGCACGCCCGATTTCACCATCATCAAAATCCGTGATGGCGTAGAAGCTGAGCTTCCTCATTACAACCTGGACCACAACCCCAACGAGCGCAACGAACGTCCTCGTAACGAGCGCTATCGCCACAACCAGCGCCTGAAGACGCTCATCGTTGAAGTGCGCGACCCCAGCGTTGACGAGCCTCGTGCCCGTGGCGAGCATGCCCGTCCTTCCATCGTGGTATCCCGTACTCATCCCGACCTTATCCGTCGTTTGTTCGAAATTGAAGTACCCGAAATCTACGATGGTTTGGTAGAAATCAAATCTATCGCCCGCGAGCCCGGCGAACGCTCCAAGGTTGCCGTTGCTTCCCGCGAGCCTAACCTCGATCCGGTAGGCGCCTGCGTTGGCCCCAAGGGCTCTCGCGTGCGCATGGTGGTTGAAGGCCTGCGCAACGAGCGCGTTGACGTAATTCAGTGGGACGAAAACCCCGCCGTATATGTTTCCAACGCCCTTTCGCCTGCTCGTGTAACCCGCGTCGATATCGACGAGGAAAACAACTACGCAACTGTTATCGTTCCCGACGATCAGCTTTCCCTGGCTATCGGCAAGGAAGGCCAGAATGCTCGCCTTGCTGCTCGCCTTACTGGCTGGCACATCGACATCAAGTCTGCTTCTTTTGCAGGCGAGCCTATGGTGTCGGACGATTTCTTTGACGAAGAAGAGCCCGAGGAATCCGAGGACGGCCTGTGCGCCTACACGAGCGAAGACGGCTCGCGTTGCCGCAACCATGCACGCCCTGGTTTCCGTTACTGCGGCATTCACGCTGCAATGGAGGATGGGGAGTAGAGCTTGGCAAACGTGGCCGAAAAAACCCACCAGCGCACCTGCGTGGTTTGCAGGGGCACTAATGCGAAGAACCAGCTTCTTCGTGTTGTGCGCACGCCCGAAGGCGCAGTGGAGTTCGACCCCACGGGCCGTAAAAACGGCCGCGGAGCCTACCTTTGCAGTGTTGCCTGCCTGGAAAAGGCCATGAAAACCAAGCGCCTCGATTCGGCGCTTCGCACGAAGTTGACAGAAAACGACTGTGAGCGCATCGCCCAGCAGCTGCGCTCTGCGCTCTCGAACGAGGATTAGTAGACGAGGAGAACCATATGCCTGGCATGCGTGTACATGAATTGGCAAAAGAATTTGATATGACAAGCAAGGAGCTGCTCGAACGCTTGGCGGAAATGAAGATTCCCGCAAAGAGCCATGCCAGCATTCTCCAAGATGCTTACGTTAAAAAGGTCCGCGATAACCTTGCGCCCGAAATTAAGCAGCGCGCTGGCAAGCTCGAAGACGAAGAGGCCAAGAAGCTTGAAAAAGAGCAGGCCGAAAAGGCAGCTGCTGAAGCCGAGGAAAAGGCTGAGCGTCGTGCTGCAATGGAAAAGGAGCGCGAGCTGCGCGAAGCTGAGCGCGCCCGTCGCGAAGAGGCCAAGGCCAAGGCTCAGTCTGAAAAGGCTGAAGCCCCCAAGCGCAAGATCTCCAATTCGCCGTTTGAAGATTTGGCCTCTCAGATTGAGCGCGAGCGTGAGCGCGTAGAGCGCGAAAAGGCCGAAGCTAAGCAGCGCGCTGCAGCAGCAGCCCGTGCCGCTGAGGTTGCCAAGAAGCAAGCTGTTGAACAGGCTCTTCATGGTGGCAAAAGCAAGGCTGCAAAGCCCGCAGCCGAAGCTGCTCCCAAAAAGCAGCACAAGGCGGCTCCTAAGGCGGCATCCGGTTTTGCTTCCTTGCTCGATCAGATCAACGCTGAAAACGAGCGTTTGGCTCAGGTTAAAGAACAGCAGGCTGCTTCTAAAAAGGCGCGCGGCAACAAGGGCAAGAAGGGCCAGCGCAAGGGCTTTGAGCCTTCTGTGCCCGAGCTTGAGCTCGGTGGCTCTGCTCAGCCTGAAGACCGCTATGCCCAGATGGCTGTTCAGGCCGAAAAGCTGCAGCGCGACAAGGTTTTGGCTGAAGCACGCGCTGCGGTAGAGGCTGCAACCCACGATGGCGAAGGCCGTCGTAAGAAGCGCAAGGAAAAGCGTGAGGCTGAAGCACGTGAGCGTGCCGAAAAGGAAGCATTGGAAAAGGGCTTGGACCCCACGTTGGTTCTGGACGATTCGGTAGTGGAAATTCCCCAAGGGTCTACCGTTGCTCAGTTTGCCGAACTGGTTGAGGCTTCCCCCAACGACGTTATCAAGCGCCTGTTCTTGCTGGGCAGCCCTCTTACCCTTACGCAGACCATGAGCGACGATCTTATTGAGCTCATTGCCGACGACCTTAACCGCAAGGTTCGAGTTGTATCTCCCGAAGAAGAGTTCGCGGTTGTATACAACGACTCTGAAGAAGACCTTAAGATGCGTCCGCCCGTTGTTACCGTTATGGGTCACGTTGACCACGGCAAAACCTCGCTGCTTGACGCTATTCGCGATACCGGCGTTGCAGAAGGCGAAGCCGGCGGCATTACCCAGCACATTGGTGCTTCGGTGGTTAACATCAACGGCCGTCAGATCACCTTCATCGACACTCCTGGCCATGAAGCATTTACCGCAATGCGTGCCCGTGGTGCACAGGTTACCGACGTTATCGTTTTGGTTGTAGCCGCCGACGACGGCGTAATGCCGCAGACCATTGAGGCTATCAACCACGCTAAGGCAGCAGAGGTACCCATCGTTGTTGCCGTAAACAAGATCGACAAGCCCGGCGCTACGCCCGATCGCGTTCGCCAGGAACTTACCGAATATGGCATCATCCCCGAAGAGTGGGGTGGCCAGAACATGTTTGTGGACGTTTCTGCAAAGCAGCGTCTGCACATCGACGACCTGCTTGAAACCATTCTTCTGCAGGCTGATGTTTTGGAACTCAAGGCCAACCCTGATGCACCTGCATCTGGCTTTGTAATTGAGGCTAACCTGGACAAGGGTCGCGGCCCGGTTGCAACCATGCTTATTGCGCGCGGTACCCTGCATCCTGGCGATGTAGTTGTTGCTGGTACTTCTTACGGCAAGGTTCGTGCTCTTGTTGCACCGCGTGGCAATCATGTTGATGCCGCCAAGCCTGCCGACCCGGTAGAGATCTTGGGCCTTAACTCTGTGCCTACCGCAGGCGATGAATTCCGCGTGTTCGAAGACGAGCGCGATGCACGTCGCCTGGCTGAAGAGCGCGCACTGCGTGCACGCCTGGCCAAGCAGGAAAACCTTTCGCACATGAGCTTGGACGACCTGTTCAATCGTATCGAGGAAGGCAAGACCACCGACCTTAACTTGGTTGTTAAGGCCGACGTTCATGGCTCTATTGAAGCTCTGCGCGATGCCTTCTCGAAGATGGACCAGTCCGAGGTTAAGATCAACATCATCCATGCTGCTGTTGGCGGCATCACCGAAACCGACGTTACGCTGGCAGCTGCATCCGACGCTATCATCATTGGCTTCAACGTTCGTCCTACGGGCAAAACCCGCGAGGTTGCTGAGCGCGAGAAGGTTGATATTCGTCTGTACCGTGTTATCTACCAGGCAATTGAAGATATCAATGCTGCACGCGTTGGTCTTCTTTCGCCCGATATCGTCGAGCAGGACACCGGTATTGCCGAGGTTCGCGATACGTTCAAGGTACCTAAGGCCGGCACCGTTGCTGGTTGCTACATTGTGGAAGGCGAGCTTTCGCGCGACGACAAGGTTCGCATCGTACGCGATGGCACCGTTATCTACGAAGGCAACATTGCTTCGCTTCGCCGCTTCAAAGACGACGTTAAAACCGTTGCCCGCGGCTACGAGTGCGGCATTGGCATCGAAGGCTACCAGGACATCAAGGTGGGCGACACCATCGAAGGCTACAAAATCGTTGAGGTTGAAAGGACCGAGTAATGAAGCAAGGTTCTTCCAGCCGCAAGGTCAACGAGCAGGCTCGCGAGGTTATTGCCAGCATCCTGCTGTTCGAAATCAGCGATCCGCGCCTGAATATGGTTACTATCACCGCCTGCGAAGTAAGCTTCGACCGCTCGGTTGCCAACGTGTATTACACAACCGAGCCGGCTCGCTATGTGGAAACTGCAGCGGCTTTCCAGGCGGCTGCAGGGCGCATTCGCAGCCTTATGGCCAAGAAGCTTTCTTGGCGAGTTGCGCCTGAGCTGCGTTTTATGTTGGATGGCAGCGTCGACGAAGCTGAGCGCATCGCAAACGCTCTGGCTCGCGATGCCGCTCGAAACCATTCAAGCGAAGAGGACTAATGCCTACCCCTCAAACCAATACCACGCTTACCGAAATCGCCGAGCTCCTGATGGATCTCGACGATTTCGTCATCTGCGGTCATGTTAACCCCGATGGCGATTGCCTGGGCTCTCAGCTGGCCTTATACCATGCTTTGGTTAAGCAGGAAAAGAAGGTTACCTGCGTTCTTGCTAAGAACGACCCCATAGATTTGAACCTTATGTTTATGCCCGGTATACAGCGTATGGTCCCAGCATCAGAGTTTGCTGGCACCTGCAAAACGTTTATTGCCGTGGATGTTCCCACTACCGAGCGCTTGGGCGATGCAGCGGCTATTCAGGCCAAGGCCGAAACTACCATCACCATCGACCATCATGCGGTTGATTCGGTTATGTCGCAGTACAGCTATACCGATGCCGAGTCTCCTTCGGCAAGCATGTTGGTATGGAAGGTGTGCCGCATCATGGGTGTTGCCACGCCGCGTGTGGCTCAATGCGCTCTTACCGGTCTTATCACCGATACCGGCCGTTTTGCTTTCCAGAACACCAATTCTGAGGCATTCCATTTTGCCGCTGAAATGATGGATGCAGGCGCCGACCCGGTTACCATCAGCCGTGAGTTCTTCCAGAATCGCTCACTTGCCAGCTTGCAGCTTGAAAGCATTTTGCTTAATCGTATGCAGTTTGGCGAGGGCAATAAGTTTGTTGTTTCGCACCTTACCAAGGCCGATTTCGAAGAATGCAACGCGGTAAAAGCCGACTCAGAAGCGCTTATCGACACATTGCGCTCCATCCGTGGTGTGCGTGTTGCGCTAATCTTGCGCGAAAATGCCCCTGGCGAAATCCGAGGCAGCATGCGCGCCAAAGACGACGATACCGACGTTGCCCAGGTTGCTCGTCGCTTCGATGGCGGTGGGCATAAGGCCGCAGCGGGCTTTACCTTCCATGGCACCATGGAAGAAGCCCTAGTGGAAGTGCCCAAGGTAGTGCGCGAGCTCTGTTTTGAAGTACCTGGAGGCGCGCACTAGCATGGCCAAAAGGGGAAGCTCGGGCCTAAGCTGCCTGGTGGCGGTTAACAAGCCCGTTGGCATGAGCTCGCACGATGTGGTTAATCGCTGCAGGCGTATTTTCAATGAGCGCCGCGTGGGCCATACGGGTACGCTCGATCCATTGGCCTCGGGCGTGCTTATGGTGTGCGTTGGCCCTGCCACGCGCTTGGATGCGTATATGGAAGGCCATGGCAAGCGCTATCGCATGGGCGTGCTCTTTGGCATCGGCACCGAAACCGACGATTCCGAAGGCGCAGTTATCAAAACAGCACCCGTTGCCAGTCATTTGTTTGAAGAAGAATTCGCTAGCCGCTATGTTGCCAATATGGTTGGCAAGGGCACTCAGGTACCCCCGGTATATTCAGCCATTAAGGTTGGTGGCAAAAAATCCTACGATGCCGCCCGCAAAGGCACCATCATTAACTTGGAGCCGCGCGAATTCGAAATCACCGATGCAAAATTCGTTGAGGTACGCGAGGTTGTTGCCGAAGACGGCCGCCGCTTGCCTGAGTGGATAGTGGAAATGAGCGTTTCGAAGGGTACGTATATGCGTGCCATTGCGCGCGATATGGGCCGCGACTTGGATTCTGCGGCACACGTAAGCTCGCTTGAGCGCACCATTGCCGGCAATGTTCAGATTGAAGAATGCTTCACGCTTGAAGAGCTTGAGGCAAGCCCCAACAGCGCTCAGATAGACCCTCTGCGTGTGCTGGGCTGCCGGTATGCTTTCGTGCGCGATGAAGTGGCTGCAAAGGTAGACAATGGCGCTATCTTGCCCGAAGAGGCCCTTTGTTTAAACGAGCCCGTGCGTGCCATCATCGATGCGCCCTGCACGTGCACTACCAGCGTGTTTCCTTCCGCCAACCCCGCCCACAATGGGGAAGTGGTGGGAGTTGTGAGCGCCAACCGATTAAAGGCGCTATACGAGTACCATGAGCAAGAGCATCGCTATCGTTGTCGATGCATGTTTTCGATAGGTGTAGAACGTGGCACAGCTTTATAAAGTTAACGAACAGTTCGATCATTCTCTGTTCGAGAATTCATCTTGCGCTTTCGGCGTGTTCGATGGCGTTCACAAAGGTCATCAGTACCTGCTTTCCTGCGCGCAGGAAACCGCCCACGAAACGGGTGGTCAGTCTATTGCGCTTACCTTTGATATCGACCCGGACGAGATTTTCCATCCCGACCGTCTGCGCAAGCTGCTTAGTAATGAGCGCCGTATCAATCGCCTTATGGATAGCGGCGTGGATGCGGTTGTCGTGCTGCCCTTCACGCGCGATTTTGCCGCTCTTAGCCCTACTGAATTTTTGGCTAAGACGTTCAATGGGCATGCGCCGGCTCACTTGCATGTAGGACTGGATTTCCATTTTGGCTGCAAGGCCGCAGGCAGCGTGTCCGATTTGGGCGAGTGGGGTGCCGAATGCGGTACGCACATCGATGCTCATAACCTGCAGAGTGCCGATGGTGCCCCCATTACGGCAACGCGCATTCGCAAGCTGTTAACTGCGCACGACCTAGACGAAGCCACCAAGTTGCTTGGCCGCCGCTTTACCCTGGTTGAGCAGGTGCGCCCTGGCCGCGGAGAAGGCGCTGACATGGGCTTCAGCACTGCCAATTTGTTCATTGAGCCCGAGCGTCGCGTTTTGGGCGAAGGCGTGTATGCGGCATATGCCATCGTAGATGGCGAGCGTTATCGAGCGGCAGTTTCCATGGGTGTTTCGCCTGTGTTCAAAGACGCTACGGATGCTACCTGCGAAGTGCATATCTTGGATTTCGATAAAGACATCTACGGTGAATACATCGAGGTCGAATTCGTGGAATTCTTGCGTCCTATGATTAAGTTCGATAGCACCGAAGAACTTATTCGTACCGTAATGGGCAACATCGAGTATTGCCGTACGTTGCCACTGCCTTAGGCCGCAGCAGCTTTGCTCAACCATCAATCTTTTGAGAGTAGGTTTCGGGGTTGCCGATGTGCTACGAGGTGAACTCTGAAAGCTATTCCTGTAAGATTTCCGAAGGAAATTTTTTATAAAACATGAAGCATCGACCGCACGAAAAGCGTCCGCGAAGCGGGTGCTTTGAGTAGGGTAGTGGGCAAGCCGAGGCCACATCGGAAACTCGAACCCGAGCAGCGAAGGAAGCCAACATCTTTAGCGACGAAGACATACGCAAAGTTCGCGAAGCCAACGACTTGGTTGAGCTGTTTGGCGAGCGCTCGGTTATGCGCCAGCGCGGCAAAGATTTTTGGTGCTGTTGCCCCTTCCATCAGGAAAAAACGCCCTCGTGCAAGGTGGATGCTGCTTCGCAAACCTGGCACTGCTTTGGTTGCGGCGAAGGCGGCGACATCATCAGTTATGTTCGCAAGCTCGACGACGTGGATTTTGTCGATGCAGTGCGTTTCCTGGCGCGTCGTGCCAACATCGAACTTTCCGAATCGGCTCAAGCCACTAAGGCGCACAGCCAAAAGGCCCGTTTGAAGGCGTGCTGTGCCGAAACCGCCAAGTTTTATCACATGCTGCTTATGCGATCTACCGAGGAGGGCCCGGCACAAGCGCGCAATTATCTTTCTGGGCGCAATTTGGGCGGCAGTGTGCCTGAAGCGTGGAATTTGGGATATGCACCGGGGCGTCGCAAGCTGGTTAGCCATCTGCGATCGCTTGGTTTCAAAGACAGGGAAATGATCGATGCCAATGTTGCCGTACGCAGCCAAGGGGGAGTAAACGATCGCTTCTTCAACCGCGTGATGTTTCCTATCAACGATCAGCGCGGCGAGTGCATTGCATTTGGTGGCCGAGTGATTGGCCAGGGCGAGCCTAAGTATCTAAACACAGGCGATACGCCTATCTTCCATAAATCCGAGGTTCTGTTTGCACTCGATAAGGCAAAAGCGCGCATGACCAGCACGGGCGACGCTATTGTGGTTGAAGGGTATACCGATGTTATCGCCCTGCATGAAGCGGGCTTTACCAATGTAGTAGCAACGCTTGGCACTTCGCTTACGCGTCAGCATATTCGCCTGCTTTCGCACCATGCAAAAAAGCGCATCATCTATCTGTTTGATGGCGACGAGGCCGGTCAGCGCGCCGCCGATCGTGCCCTGCAGTTCATCGATTCTTCCGTTACGCCTGAAGCGGGCGTTACGCGTGTGGATTTGTGCGCGGTAACCTTGCCCGATAACTTGGATCCGGCAGAATTCATTGCCGCTAAGGGGGCAGAAGCTTTTGGCCAGGTACTTGAAGGTGCTGTGCCCCTCATTCGCTTTGGTATCGATCGTCGCTTGGCACGCTTCGACTTGAATTCGCCTGAAGGCCGTGCCCGCGCAACCAATGAAGCGCTGGCGGTGCTGGCTCCTATTAAAGATTCCCTGTTGGCAAAGGATTACGCGGTGTACATCGCGCATAAAACCCATGCGCGCGAAAGCGACCTTATGGATCGCTTGGCAGGGCTAAAGGCCCCAACCCAGGTGGATTACGAGCAGCGTCAAGCGCCCGCTCAGCGCCCGCGTTCTGCGGTTAGTCTGAGCCCAACGGAGCGCAATCGCTTGCGCACCGAGCGCGAATTTTTGAGCATGTGTGCCCAAAACCCTGCCATGATCGGCGAGTTTATAAACGAGCTGGGTCAAACCGAATGGCACGAAAAAGTGCATGCTCAGCTTGCTCTGGTGCTGCTTGATGTTATTGGCGAAAAGCCCAACATTACCGCTGCAGAGCTCATAACCGCTGCTCAGGAACGAAACAAGTATGCTATGCGCGTGCTTACTGCCTGCACGGTAACCGACGATTTCCCGGCCCACGACACCTTGCGTTACTTGGCCGATGAGCTTTCCATCGGCGATATGGAAAGCGCCTTAGACCAAATGCGCAGCCAGATGGCACTTTCGCAAAATAGCGAAGAAACCGACATGCTGTTCCAAAGCACGCTCGTGTTGCAAAGTGAGCTCAATCGCCTTCGTTCTGGTCATGTGAAGAGCGAGTAGCGCGCGCTTGCCGCGCTCCTTCGCTGGTATACTCATCTCCTGTAAATATTTTGGCCGCGCTAGCGCATGCGGCTTTTGACAACAGGAGAAGGTAACCCCATGAGGCAAATGAACATCGTGCTTTCGCCCGACCCTATGCTGCGTCAGGTTTGCGAGCCCTGCAAGGTGGGCGACAAACAGCTTAAAAAGCTTTCCAAGCAGATGCTGAAAACCATGTATGCCAACAATGGCTGTGGTCTTGCCGCTCCGCAGGTGGGCTTGAACATTCGCTTGGTGGTTATCGACTGTTACGACGGCCCCGAAGGTGAATCTAACCCGTTGGTGCTGGTAAACCCCGAAGTTATCGAGCGCAAGGGCGAAAAGGTCACCTCTGAAGAGGGCTGCCTTTCCATCCCCGGCATTTCGGTGCCTATCACCAGGCATGAGATTTCTCGCGTTCGTTTTTACGACTTGGATGGCAACCAGGTGGAAATGGAAAGCGACGGCCTGCTGGGTCGCTGCTTCCAGCACGAAATCGATCACTTGGATGGCATTACCTTGTTTGAGGCTTGCGAGCCTATGGACCGCGTAAAAGCCTTGCATGATTACAATATCGCCTTGGCCAACGGCGCCAAGCCAGGGGAGACTGAATAACATGCGCGTAGTGTTTATGGGCACGCCGTTTTTTGCGGCGCAGATTTTACGTGCGCTTCTGGCTTCAAACCACGAAGTGGTTGGTTGCTTTACGCGCCCCGATGCTGTGCGCGGGCGCGGCAAAAGGCTGGTTCCTTCACCTGTAAAAGAGGTTGCACTGGAAGCGGGCGTGCCGGTTTTTGAATTCGCCAGCTTAAAATCCGACGATGCTTTTGATGCTCTTACCAGCTTAAACGCGGACGTTACGTGTGTGGCGGCCTATGGGGCAATTTTGCCCAAACGCGTTTTGGAAGCTTGCGTTCATGGTTGCATCAACGTGCACGGCTCACTGTTGCCCCGTTGGCGTGGTGCGGCTCCTATCGAGCGCTCCATTTTGGCAGGCGATGCCGAAACCGGTGTGGGCATTATGCGCATGGAAGAAGGCTTGGACACAGGTGCTGTTTGCGCCGAACGTCGTGTGGCTATTCAGCATAAAACTGCCGAAGAGCTCACTGCTGAGCTTGCCCAGGTAGGTGGCGAGGCTTTGGTGCAGCAACTCGATAAGCTTGAGGCCGAAGGCTCGCTTGAATGGACGCCTCAGGCGCAAGAGGGCGCAACGTATGCGGTAAAGGTCGAAAAGGGCGAGCTTGATATTTCGCCTTCTATGGCCGCCGAAGAAGCTGAGCGCCGTGTTCGAGCCAGTAGCGTTAGCCATCCCAGTCGTTGCGTTATTGCCGGCAAGCCGTTGGCTTTACAGGGCGTGGCGCTTGCGGACCAGGTTGCAGGGGACGTGCTGGCCTCAGGTCAGGTGCGCTTCCGTGCAAAGAAGCTGTATTTGGGCATGAACGACGCCCATCAAATGTTGGAAGTAACGGCCGTTAAGCCAGATGGAAAGAAAGCTATGGACGCCAAGGCGTTTGCGGCTGGTATCCAGGGCATAAAACAGGGCGGCATTGATTGGCAGGAGACCAATGGATAACGAAAAGCGCAACAACGGCAAGCCGCAGGGCGGCAATGGCAAGGGCGCATACCGCGGTAAGCCCTCTGGCAACGGCAAGGGCGCTTACCGTGGCGGCAAGCCCAGCGGCAAAGGCCCGTCTGGCGGCCGCAAGTTTGAAGGTCGTGGCGGAAAGCCAGGGTTTAAGGGCAATGGAGCTCCTCGTACGGGTGGTGCCGGAAAGCCGCGCAGCGCCGAAGGCGAAGAGCGCAAGCAATTCCGTGGCAAGGCGGGCTCCGATCGCACCGAAGGTGGTTACAAGGGTGCTTATCGTGGCGGCGATCGCAACCGCAAGCCCGCTCGTGGTTTCGAGGGCCGCAGGGGCGGCAAACCTGCTCAGGGCAATGGTCGCCCTGGCCGCTTCGATCGCGACAATCGCGATAACCGCAATAACCCGGGCAAAGGCCCTAAGCGTAGCAACCGTAACTTTGAGGCTAAGAGCGAAGGTGCCACCGAAGAGCGCACCAGCACGGGCTTCCGTGGTTTTGAAAACACTCATAACGCTGAAGGCACCAAGAGCCTGGGGTATCGCGCTGGTCAGGGCAAGGCAAACCAGCAAAAGCGCCGTTTCACCAAGGCAACACCCGCGCGCTTGCTTTCGCACGAGGTGCTTACCTATGTGCGCGAAAACAGCTGCTATTTAACCGATGCCATCGAAGAGTTGGTAACTCACTCCGACAAGCCGCCCATCGAGCGTTCGTTTGCTCGCGTAATCTGCACCGAAGTTATTGCTCGCAAGGGCACGCTCGATGCACTTATCGATTCGGTTTTGGAAAACCCTGAAGATATCGACCCTGCAGTTCGCGATGCCCTTCGTATGGGCTTTTGCGAGGTGTTCTATCTGGGAAAGCCCGACCATGTAGCGGTTGACCAAACCGTTGAGCTGGTTGCGTCGTTTGCCGATTACGCCAAGGGTGTGGCTAATTTTGCCATGCACCGTGCAGTTGAGCTGAAGGAAACGTTCCCCTTCGGCGACCCCGAACATGACGTAAATGCAGCAGCCACCCAGGAAGGATTCCCGGTATGGCTGGCCGAGCGCCTTACCAACGAGCTTGGCCAGGCTGAAGCGCTACGCTTTATGCAGCGCTCCAATAATCCTGCACCGTTGTTCTTCATGCTCAACCTTGCCTGCACCGATGGCCCCAAGGCCCTGGCTTCTATGGTGGAGCGCCACGTTAAGGTGGTTCCTGTTTCCAAAAACGTCGACTTGCCCTGTGCGTTCCCGGCTTTTGGTTTTGCCGAGCGCAAGGCGGTAACCGATGAGGTTGTTGCCGACATGCTTAAAAATGGCTCGCTGGTAATTTCTGATGTTGCCGCCCAGTGCGTGGCAAGCATTGCCATGCCAGCGCAAAAACCCAACCGTATGCTTGAAATTGGTGCAGGTCGCGGCACTAAAACTATCATGCTGCAAAACGTTGCCCTTTCGCGTTTTGGCGAACAGGTAACCCTCGATACGCTCGACATGGACACCAAGCGTACGCGTGAGCGTGAAGCGCACCTGGAAAAGGCCAACATCAACCAAAACGAGGCGTTCGTAAAGGACGCCACCAACCTTTCTGGCTTCGAGGCAGAAAGCTACGATGCCGTATTTGTGGATGCTCCTTGCTCGGGCATTGGCACGCTGCGCCGCCACCCCGATATTCGCTGGCGCATGAGCGAACACGACATTTCTGCTTTGGCCGAGGTGGGCTCCAAGATGCTGGCAGAAGCTGCGCGCCTGGTTGCCAAGGGCGGCCAGCTCACCTTTGCCACCTGCACCGTGTTGGCTGAAGAAAACCAAAACGTTATCGATGCTTTCTTGGCAAGCCCCGAAGGCAAGGGCTTTACGGTGCAGCAGACCATTTCCACCAATGCTCTGTATCGCGAAAAGGTAACCGGCCCCATCTATGACGCCCATTTTGCCTGCGTTTTGAAGCGCGAAGCATAAAGGCTCCAACTGCCCATTACCACCCAGGCGGCTGCGCCCTTGCATGGCAGGGGAGCAGCCGCTTTCAATTTGACGCAATTCTTTAACAACTGGCACCTTATTTCCGTAGACCAACCAGGCGCTGTGCCGTATAATCAATGCAACCTTTAATGGCGGTACAGAGAGACCGATAAGGTGCAAACATATCGCTTCGGCTAAGCATGGCTGGCCTTGCCACACGTGTATGCAGAAGCTTTTTTGTTGCCCCTCTCGTACCTGGGGCTTTTTAGTATCCAGGCGGGGGTGCCAAGCTGGCGCGGTTTTCGCCCTGGCTTAGCGCAACGGCTTTCGCTGTACGCACTTCGAATTACGAAAGGAGCGTGCATGAAAGAAACGGAATTCGAGGAATCCGTGGTTATGGATGAGTCCGAAATCGACAGGACTCTTACTCGCATGGCCCATCAAATCCTCGAGCAGAACAAAGGCTGCCAAGATTTGGCGCTTGTAGGTATTGTCACGCGCGGCGATATTCTGGCTCATCGCCTGGCTCAGCTAATCGAAGACATCGAAGGAACCAAACTTCCTGTTGGTGCACTCGATATCAGCTTCTATCGCGACGATTCCATTTCCAACATTTCCCCAGTGGTGCAAGGCACCAACATTCTGTTTTCGCTTGATGGCAAAACCATCGTGCTGGTCGACGATGTTCTCTACACCGGTCGCACCATTCGCGCAGCGCTCGATGCCCTCATGGATTTTGGGCGTCCTTCGCGCATTCAGCTGGCTACGCTTATCGATCGCGGCCATCGTGAACTTCCCATTCGCGCCGACTTCGTGGGCAAAAACGTTCCTTCTGCAGCCAACGAAAGCGTGCGCTTGTACTTGAAGGAAGTAGACGACGAATCGTGTGTGCGCATTTCACGCGTAGCACCTGGCAGCCATGTTGGCTCCGCACCCCTGAAGGGAGGCGCAGATGTTCGCGCATAAGCATTTGCTTTCTATCGACGACCTTTCCGCCGAAGACATCATGACGGTGCTGGAGCAGGCCCGTACTTTTGAAGAGGTTAACGAACGCCCCATTAAAAAGGTGCCGGCCCTGCGCGGCAAAACCGTTTGCAATCTGTTCTTGGAGCCTTCCACTCGTACCCGTGGCTCGTTCGAGCTGGCCGAAAAGCGTCTTTCGTGCGATTCGCTCAACGCGGGTGGCAGTGCCTCTTCTACGGTTAAGGGCGAAAGCCTAATCGATACGGTGCGCACGCTCGATTCCATGAAGGTTGATATGTTCGTGGTGCGCCACAAGTGCGCAGGCACCCCGTACGTGGTGTCTCAGCATACCAACGCCGCGGTAATCGATGCGGGCGATGGCAAGCATCAGCATCCTACCCAGGCGCTGCTCGACCTGTACACCATCTGGAAGGAAAAGGGCAGCTTCGAAGGTTTGAAGGTTGGCATTGTGGGCGACGTTGCCCATTCGCGTGTTTGCGGCTCGCTGGTGCCGGCGCTCAACCGTATGGGTGCGCAAGTAACGCTTATCGCACCTGCCACGCTTTTGCCTGCCAACCCTGAGGTTTTGGGCGCACATGCGGTAACCCCGTATCTGGACGAAGCCCTGCCCGAGCTGGATGTGGTGTACATGCTGCGCATTCAGATGGAACGCTTGGAAAGCGCACCGTTCCCCAGCTTGCGTGAATACAACTTGCTCTACGGCCTTACGCGCGAGCGCGAGGCTCTTATGAAGGAAGATGCCATCATCTGCCATCCAGGTCCTATCAACCGCGGCGTTGAACTGGACAGCTACATGGCCGATGGCAAGCATTCCGTAATTGTTGATCAGGTATTTTCGGGCGTGTGCGTACGCATGGCCCTTATCTACTTACTGTTAGGAGGCTCTGATGAAGCAGCTCGTTAAAAACGTCCGAGTCATCGACCCGGCGCTCAATCTCGACGAGGTGTGCGACATCCTTATCGAAGGCGAAACCATCGCCGAGGTAGGCAAGGGTATTGAGTGCCCCGATGCCGAGGTAATGGATCGCTCCGGTTGCATCGCAGTGCCTGGCCTGGTGGATATTCACGTGCATTTGCGCGACCCTGGCCAAGAGTACAAGGAAACCATCGCTACCGGCACGGCTGCCGCTGCCCACGGTGGCTTTACCGGTATTTGCAGCATGCCCAACACCACGCCCACTACCGACAACGCCGCCACTATCGACTACGTTGTTGATCAGGCAAAAAATGCCGGCAACTGCCACGTGTACCCCAGTGGTGCCTGCACCATGGGCCTCAAAGGCGAATCCCTGGCCGAAATCGGCGATATGGCTGCGCATGGCGCGGTAGCCTTTACCGATGATGGCCGTGGCGTGCAGAGCGCTGGCATGATGCGCCGCGTTATGGATTACGCCAAGATGTTCAACAAGGTGGTTATGAGCCACTGCCAAGATGAGGAATTGGTTGGTCCTGGCCAGGTAAACGAAGGCGTGGTATCAACCCGCCTTGGTATGGCTGGTTGGCCGGGTGCTGGCGAAGAGCTGCAGATTCAGCGCGATATCGCGCTTTCCGAGCTTACGGGTTGCCCCATTCATATTCAGCACATCACCACTGCGCGCGGTGTCGAGCTGGTGCGTGAAGGCAAGGCTCGTGGCATCCAAGTTACGGCTGAAGCTACCCCGCACCACATTGTTTTGAATGAAGACGACCTCACCACCACGTACAACACCAATTTGAAGATGAACCCGCCCTTGCGCACCAAGGCTGACAATCAGGCCATTATTGAAGGCGTGAAGGACGGCACCATCGACGTTATCGTTACCGATCATGCCCCGCATGCCGCGCACGAAAAGGCTCGCGAGTTTGAGCTGGCCCCCTTTGGCATGACGGGCCTGGAAACTTCGCTTGGCGTGGTGCTTACCTATCTGGTTGCTCCCGGCCACATCGACTACAACCGCATGGTTGAGCTTATGGCCATTCGCCCGCGCGAGATTCTGCGCTTGGACCCGGTTCGCATCGAAGCCGGCGGCGTTGCCGATATCACCATCTTCGACCCTGAAGCGAAGTGGACCGTAACGGCAGAAGACATGGTATCCAAATCCAAGAACTGCGGTTTCTTGGGATATGAACTAACCGGACGTGCCAGCGACGTGTTCTGCGCAGGCACCCTAACTTGCAAGGATGGTGACATCGTTGAGTAAGCTCCTTGAAAACACCTCCGTGGGCGCTCGCCCAAAGGCCCTTCTGGTTTTGGAGGATGGCTCGGTATACGAGGGCTTTTCCTGCGCCGCTAGCGGCGAGGCCTTTGGCGAGGTGTGCTTCAACACTTCGCTGGAAGGTTACTTGGAAGTAATTTCCGACCCTTCGTATGCTGGCCAGATCATCACCATGACCTACCCGCAAATTGGCAATTACGGCATCAATCCCGACGACCTGCAGTCCGATTCGCTTGCACTGCGCGGTTTGGTGGTGCATGACATGTGCTTCACGCCTTCCAACTGGCGCAGCACCCAGAGCCTGCCTGCCTTCCTTGAGCAGAACAACGTGGTTGCCATCGGCGGCATCGACACGCGTGCCCTTACTTCCCACTTGCGTGACGCAGGTGCTATGCGCGGCGTTATTTCTACCACCGATCTTGATGCCGAAAGCTTGCTTGCCAAGGTTCGGGCATCTGAAAGCATCGTGGGCGTAAACCTGGCAAAAACCGTTTCGCGCGAGCAGGCCACCGGCTTTACCGAGCTTCCTGCCAGCCAGGCATTTGCTGTAGCAGGTGCTGCTCAGCCTAAGTACAACGTGGTTGCATATGACTGCGGCGTAAAGAAGAGCATCTTGCAGGGTCTGGTTCGTGTAGGCTGCAAGCTTACCGTAGTGCCTTGGAACACTCCCGCCGAAGAGGTTCTGGCAATGAACCCCGATGGCGTGTTTCTGAGCAACGGCCCGGGCGACCCGGATGCCGTTTCTGAAACCTACCAGCAGGTAGAAAAGCTTATTGGCAAGGTGCCGCTGTTTGGCATCTGCCTGGGCCACCAAATGATTTCGCTGGCATCGGGCGCCGAAATGGAAAAACTGAAGTTTGGTCATCGTGGCGGCAATCAGCCTGTTATGAACCTGCGCACCGGCCGTGTTGAAATCACGGCGCAAAACCACGGCTTCGGTCTTTTGTTCGACAGCTTGGGCCCGTTGGTACCCGAACTTTCCGGCGGTGTTTCCGAGCACACGTCCGATTTGCGCTTCTGGGTAGAAAAGAAGGTAGCTCCCGTTGTGCAAAACGAGCGCTTTGGCCGCATTCAGCTTACGCATGTAAACCTCAACGACGGCACGGCAGAAGGCATTGCCTTCCTTGACCAGCCGGCATTCAGCGTTCAGTACCATCCCGAGGCAAGCCCGGGCCCAACTGATGCTCATTACCTGTTCACCGCATTCACCCGCCTTATGGACGGCGATGCGGAATATCTCAACATCGACATTGCCTCCGACCGCCTTTCCGGTTGGGTCTTCGGGGCTGAGGAAGGAGAGGCAAATGCCTAAGCGTACCGACATCAAGCGCATCCTCGTCATCGGCTCTGGCCCCATCGTCATCGGCCAGGCGTGCGAGTTCGACTATTCTGGCGCCCAGGCATGTAAGGTGCTCAAAGAAGACGGCTTTGAGGTTGTTCTGGTCAATTCCAACCCTGCAACCATCATGACCGACCCTCAGCTGGTCGATCGCACCTATGTTGAGCCCATCACCAAGGAATTCATCGAAAAGATCATCGAAAAGGAGCGCCCCGACGCGCTGTTGCCTACGCTGGGTGGCCAGACGGCACTCAATGCTGCAGTTGAGCTGGCAAAGGCTGGCATCCTGGACAAGTACGGCGTAGAGATGATCGGCTGCGACTTGGCCGCCATCGAACGCGGCGAAGACCGCAAGCAGTTCAACGAAGCCATGGCTGAAATCGGCCTGGAGGTTGCCCGCAGCGGTTATGCCTACAGCATCGAAGATGCTCTGGGCTTGGCCGATACCTTGGGGTACCCCATGGTTATCCGTCCTTCGTTTACCTTGGGCGGTGCCGGTGGCGGCATTGCGCATAACGAAGAAGAGCTCAAGCTCATTGTTTCCCAGGGCCTTGACCTTTCCCCGGTATCCGAGGTTTTGGTTGAAGAGAGCATCGAAGGTTGGAAAGAGTACGAGATGGAGGTCATGCGCGATCGCGCTGGCAACGGCATCATCATCTGCTCTATCGAAAACCTTGACCCTATGGGCGTGCACACGGGCGACTCTATTACCGTTGCTCCTGCCCAGACGCTTTCCGACGTTGAATATCAGCGCATGCGCGTAGCATCGCTTGCCATCCTCGAAAAAATCGGCGTCGAAACCGGCGGCTCCAACGTTCAGTTTGCGCTGAATCCTAATAACGGTCGCCTTATCGTCATCGAAATGAACCCGCGCGTTTCCCGCTCTTCGGCGCTGGCTTCCAAGGCAACCGGCTTCCCCATTGCCAAGGCAGCAGCAAAGCTGGCCGTGGGTTACACCCTCGACGAGATCACCAACGACATCACCAAGGCAACGCCTGCCTGCTTCGAGCCCACCATCGACTACTGCGTGGTTAAGGTTCCGCGCTTTGCGTTCGAAAAGTTCAAGGGCACCGATACTACGCTTTCTACCCGCATGAAGGCAGTTGGCGAAATCATGGCAATCGGCCGTACCTTCGAAGAGGCGTTTGGCAAGGCCATGCGCTCGCTCGAAAACGGCCGCTATGGCCTGGGCGGCGATGGTAAGGATGCCTTCGACGAAGAAAACTTCGATGCCATGGTTGCCCGTCCCACCGAAGATCGCGTGTTCTACGTGGCCGAGGCCTTCCGCCGTGGCTGGACGGTAGATCAGGTATTTGAAGCCAACAAGATCGATCGTTGGTTCCTAAACCGCATCCGCGACATGGTAATGGTGGAGCGTGCGCTGGAAGGCACCAAGCTCGAAGAGCTTACGGCGCAGGATTTGCTGGTTGCCAAGCAGTACGGCTTATCCGATCCGCAGATTGCGCATCTTTGCGGTTCCGACGAGCTTACGGTTCGCGCTCGCCGCAAGGAGCTGGGGGTAATTCCGGTATTCAAGACGGTTGATACCTGTGCTGCCGAATTCCAGAGTCTTACCGAATATCATTACAAAACTTACGAGCTGGGCAAGAGCGAGATTCGCCCCACCGAAAAGAAGCGCGCCATGATTTTGGGTGCCGGCCCCAACCGTATCGGCCAGGGCATCGAGTTTGACTATTGCTGTGTTCATGCAAGCTATGCCTTACACGATGCCGGTTTCGAAACCATCATGGTTAACTGCAACCCCGAAACGGTTTCCACCGACTACGATACGTCCGACCGCCTGTACTTCGAGCCGCTTACCTACGAAGACGTTATGGACATCGTGGATGTTGAGCAGCCTGATGGCGTAGTGGTAACCCTGGGTGGCCAGACTCCGCTCAAGCTTGCCCGCGCCTTGGAAGACGCTGGTGTGCATGTAATGGGCACCAAGCCCGAAGCCATCGACCTGGCCGAAGACCGCGACCGTTTCTCGGCTATTTTGGACGAGCTTTCTATCACGTATCCTGCTGCAGGCATGGCATCTTCTTTTGAAGAGGCTTGCCAGGTGGCCGACCGTATCGGCTTCCCGCTGCTGGTTCGCCCCAGCTATGTTCTGGGCGGCCGCGGCATGGTTATTGCCTACGATGCCAAGTACCTGGAAAAGTACATGGCCGAAGCAGCCCGCATCACGCCCGACCATCCGGTTTACCTCGACCGCTTCTTGGAAGGCGCTATCGAGTGCGACGTTGATGCATTGTGCGACGGCACCGACGTGTACATCGGCGGCGTTTTGGAGCATATCGAAGAAGCCGGCGTGCATTCCGGCGACTCCGCTTGCTGCATTCCGCCCTTCACGCTTTCCGAATCTCAGGTTTCGCAGCTGCGCGATGTTACGCGCAAGCTGGCAAAGCGCTTGGGCGTTGTTGGCCTTATCAACATTCAGTTCGCCATCAAAGACGCCGTAATCTATGTTATCGAGGCTAACCCGCGTGCATCGCGCACCGTTCCCTTCGTTTCGAAGGCAACCGGCGTGCCGCTGGCCAAGCTTGCCGCTCGCATTATGTCGGGCGAAAAGATTGCATCCTTCGGCTTGCCTTCCGACGAGCGTCGCCAGGCTCATTTCTGCGTAAAAGAAGCCGTTATGCCGTTTGGGCGTTTCCCGGGTGCCGATGTAATCCTTGGACCCGAAATGAAGTCCACCGGCGAAGTTATGGGCATTGCCAACAACTTCCCTTCGGCTTACGCAAAAACCCAGGCTGCGGCTTCGATGGAGCTTCCCACGGGCGGCATCTGCTTTGTTTCTGTATGCGACCGCGACAAGCGCCCCATTCTGCCTTTGGCTCGCGACCTTTCGCGCATGGGCTTTAAGCTCCTGTGCACCGAAGGCACCGCTCGCGCGCTTACTTCGGCAAGCATTCCGTGCGAAGTTATTGGCCGCATTGGCACCGAAGAGCCCAACATTGGCACCAAGATCATGGATGGCGAAATTGATCTGGTAATTAACACGCCCTTTGGTCAGGAAACCCGTGGCGATGGCTATCAGCTGCGCACCATGTGTGTACGCCAGAACCTGTGCTATGTAACCACTTTGGCCGGTGCACAGGCATTCGTATCTGCAATCGAGAACCTGCGCGAACAGAACCTGCCGGTTATTGCGCTGCAGGATCTTGACCAGTGGGAGGAAAAGTAACCTTATGGCTGCTATTCAAGAAACAGCAGCTCGTGTAATTGCCAACCAGCAACTTACCGAGCGCTTGTGGCTGGTAACGGTGGAAGTGGGCGAAATGGCCGCTGCCGTGCAGCCGGGGCAGTTTGTGCACATGCTTATTCCCGGCATGGAAGGCCACGTGTTGCGCCGCCCATTCAGCGTGTTCTATGTTGACGCGCAGGCTGGCACGCTCACCATCCTGTACCAGGTGGTGGGCTTTGGCAGCCAGCACCTTACCACGGTAGCTCCGGGCGCAACCGCAAGCGTTATGGGCCCCATCGGCCATGGCTGGAAGGCTCCCGAAGGTGTTAAAACCGCGCTGCTGATTGCAGGTGGCGTGGGTGGCGCACCGCTGTTCATGCATGCGCAGGAGCTTGTTGCTGCTGGCGTGCAGGTGGAAGTGGTGCTGGGCGCTCAAACCGCCGAAGCGCTGGTGTGTGAGCCCAAGTACACCGAGCTATTGGGCCATGAGCCGCACTTGGCAACCGACGATGGCACCCGTGGCCATGCGGGCTTCGTTACCACGGTGGCAGAAGAGCTTATTGCCAAACAGCAGTTCGACTACGTTGCCATCTGTGGCCCTGAGCCTATGATGCGCATCGTTTCGGACGCAACGCTCAAAGCCGGTTTGCCCACATTCGTGTCGCTTGAAAAGCGCATGGCATGCGGCATTGGCGCGTGCCTTTCTTGCATCGTTGAAACGGTAGATGGCCGCAAGCGCAGCTGCGTGGATGGCCCGGTGTTCGATGCTTGTAAGGTGGTGTGGTAAATGAGCGTGAACCTTAACGTTAACCTGGGCGGTTTGCCCATGAAAAACCCCGTTACCACGGCTTCGGGCACGTATGCCAGTGGCCGCGAGTATGCCGCCTTTGTGCCCCCTGCGGCGCTTGGCGCGGTAACCACCAAAGGTGTTTCGCTCAATGGCTGGGCAGGCAATAATGCCCCCCGCATTGCAGAGACTCCCTTTGGCATGCTCAATTCCATCGGCCTTCAAAACCCTGGCGTTGAAGTGCTTAAAAATCGCGATTTGCCCTGGCTGAAACAAAACGACGCCACGGTAATCGTCAATGTTTCGGGGCACAGCTTTGCTGAATACGAAGCGGTTATCGAAGCGCTGGAGCAATCCGAATGCGTAGATGCCTACGAAGTGAATATCAGCTGTCCTAACGTAGACAGCGGTGGCCTTACCTTTGGCACCGACCCGCATATGGTCGAAGAGGTAGTGTCGCTGTGCCGCGCTAAAACCAAGCGCCCTATGTTTGTGAAGCTTACGCCCAACGTTACCGATATCGCTGAAATTGCCAAGGCAGCCGAAGCAGCTGGCGCCGATGCCATCAGCCTTATCAACACGCTTTTGGGCATGGCTATCGATGTGCGCACTAAAAAGCCCCTGCTTTCGCGTGTGGTGGGTGGCCTTTCCGGCCCTGCAGTAAAGCCAGTTGCCTTGCGTATGGTTTGGCAGGTGCATAACGCCGTTAAAGTGCCCATTTTGGGTATGGGCGGTATTTCCACTGGCACCGATGCGGTTGAGTTTATGCTGGCGGGCGCTACGGCAGTTGCCGTAGGCACGGCCAACTTCAACAATCCGCGTGCCACGCTGGATGTTATTCGTGGAATCGAAGAATACTGCGAGCAATACGGCGTTGCCGATGTAAATGAACTGATTGGAGCATTGGATGCCTAGTTTTAACGATACCCCTCGTGCCGACCGCGTAATCGTGGCCTTGGACTGCGATCGCGAACGCGCTGTTGAGCTTGCTGGCATGCTTGCCGGCAAGGCAAAGTGGCTCAAAATTGGCATGACCCTGTTTTATCAGGAGGGCCCCGAATTTGTTAAGGTGCTGCAGTTCATGGGCTTCAAGGTGTTTTTGGACCTTAAGTTCCACGATATTCCGCACCAGGTAAAGGGTGCCGCAAAGGCTGCAACCGAAGCTGGCGCCGATATGCTTACCATGCATGCAGTTGGCGGCGTAAAGATGATGCAGGCTGCCAAAGAGGGCATGGAGGCCGCTCAGGGTCGCGATGTCGATCCCATCTCTTTGGCGGTTACCGTGCTCACCAGTATGAGTGCCGAAGACTTGAAGGCCACTGGTGTTGAGCGCGAAGTAGCTGATCAGGTTAAGGAGCTTGCTTCTCAGGCAAAGCAGGCTGGGCTTTCTGGCGTTGTTGCATCGCCCTTGGAAGCCCCTATGCTGCGTGAGCTCTTGGGCCCCGAGGCGTTTATCGTTACTCCGGGTGTGCGCCCTGCCGGTAGCGCAATGGGCGATCAAACTCGCGTTACCACCCCGCGTCAGGCCTTCGACAACGGTGCAAGCCACATTGTTGTTGGCCGTCCTATTACTGAAAACGAAGACCCGGCCGCCGCTTTCGAGGCCATTGCAAAGGAGCTGTAGCGCATGGATGCTGCTGAAGTAAAAGACCTGCTTAACAAGATGAACGCCCTTGAAGGTTGTGAGGGTGCCTACTCGGTAAATTCTGTTGCACTGATGCAAGATCCTATTGTTGCCAATCGTTTGGCGGTAGAGCTTTTGCAGAAGGTAGATCGCGACGCCAAGCCCGAGCTGGTTGTGGCTCCTGCTGGCGTTGAATCTTATTTCGGCTATTCGGTGGCGCTTGCCGCTTGGATGCGCTTCCTGTGCGCCGATAAGGAAGGGGAGGGCTTCACCCTGCCCGCTGGTACTTCCATCAAGAAGAATGAAAAGACCATCCTGGTTATCGATTCGTACGACGAGGCCACTGCTAAGGCCCTTATCGAAGCGGTAGCCGCTCAGGGCGCAAAGCCTGTTGCCATTCTTTCTTTGGTGGGCCCAGCCCAAAAGCCCGCGCACGATTGGGAAGTGCTTTCCCTGCTGTAGCCAACACTTTGCTTATTAATACAACCAGAGCCCGCACTAAGCGGGCTCTTTTGGTTTGCGCTCAATTTAATTGATGCTAGGCGAAGCTCCTGGGTTAGCTACTTGCCTTGTTCGGCTGGTACAGAGCTTGCCTGGCAATATCAGCTAACGCTAAGGGCTCGTGCGCACAGGTAAAGCTGCTCGGTTTTAATGAATAGCGGGGTTACTTGATGTCGAAGTTGCCTACTTCGCTCATCTTCAAGTCGGGGTTGTGCTCTACGGCCCAGTTCACATTCCAAGGAGTGGTGAACAGCAACAGCTTGCGCTCGCGCATATCTTCTACGCGTAGCGTATCGCGCGTAAGGTTGAGCTTGTCGATGTTCACCTCGCCCGGCTCATTGGCAATCCAGCGAACTTCGCGGTAGGGAAGTGCCTCGCGGCGTACTTCAACGCCGTATTCGGTTTTAAGGCGCTGCTCTAGCACCTCAAACTGCAGTACGCCTACAACGCCTACGATTACGCTTTCCATACCGTGTCCAGGGATGCGAAATACCTGTACGGCACCTTCTTGCGCCAGCTCTTGCATGCCCTTTACAAACTGCTTGCGCTTTAAGGTGTTTACCTGGGAAATTCGGGCAAACATTTCGGGCGCAAACATCGGGATTTCAGGGAATTGCACGCGCTCTTTGCCGGTGCAGATGGTGTCGCCGATGCTGAAGATGCCTGGGTCAAACAAGCCAACAATGTCGCCTGCGTAGGCTTCGTCTACAATGGCGCGGTCGTCCGCCATAAGTGAGGTGCCAGTAGCAAGCTTCAGCTTCTTGCCGCCCTGCATATGGAAGGCTTCCATGCCGCGCTCGAATTTGCCCGAGCAAATGCGCACAAAGGCAATACGGTCGCGGTGGTTCTTGTCCATGTTGGCTTGAATCTTGAACACAAAGCCGCTGAACTCATCGCGCTGCGGGTCAACGTCTTCGCCGGTAATAACGTCCTGGTAGGGGCGTGGTGCAGGGGCTAGGCGCAGGAATTCCTTCAAGAAAGGCTCTACGCCAAAGTTGGTAAGGGCCGAACCAAAGAACACAGGCGAAAGCTTGCCGGTAGCAATGGCGTCCAAGTTGAGCTCATCGCCGGCGCCATCCAGCAGCTCAACATCGTCCATAAGGTTTTTATGGTTTTCTTCGCCAATAAGCTCATCTAGGCTGTTATCACCCAGCTCTGCTTCGATTTCTGCAACCTTCTTGGTGCTGTTGCCACGTCCAGTGCCATCGAAGGCAATAACCTTGCGGCTTTGGCGGTCGAACACGCCGCGGAAGTTTTGGCCGCAGCCAATGGGCCAGTTCATGGGGTAGGTGCCAATTC
>CAVFVF010000001.1:60704-98065 GCA_963625925.1 Eggerthellaceae bacterium
GCCCAGTACCGTTTCAATTTCTTCCATAAGGTCAAACGGGTCGCGGGTTTCGCGGTCCAGCTTGTTCACGAAGGTAAAGATAGGAATATGGCGCAGCGTGCAAACCTTAAACAGCTTTTTGGTTTGGGCTTCTACGCCTTTGGCGCCGTCGATAACCATCACGGCTGCGTCGGCTGCCATGAGCGTGCGGTAGGTATCTTCCGAAAAGTCCTGGTGGCCAGGGGTATCAAGGATGTTTACGCAATGTCCTTCGTATTCAAACTGCAAAACCGAAGAAGTAACGGAAATGCCGCGCTCCTTTTCGATTTCCATCCAGTCTGAAACTGCGTGCTTTGAGCTTGCTTTGCCTTTAACCGATCCTGCAGTCTGGATGCTGCCGGTGTATAAAAGCAGCTTTTCGGTGATGGTGGTTTTGCCTGCGTCGGGGTGCGAGATGATGGCAAAGGTGCGACGCGTTGCAATGTTTTCCTGCAAGCTGGCCATGCGGCGTTTCCTTTCATAGAGCGCCGTTGTCCCCGGCGCAGGTAATGCGATTTGTTAGCTGAATTATTGTAGCGCTCTGCAAAGGCATTAGAGCACCTTCTCTAAACCAACAGTCCCGCCGCAAAATTCATGCAACGGGACTGTTGAGTGCGAATAAGACCTGAGCCTAATGTTGTTTCTTGCGCGCTCGTGCTGCCGTAAGCGCTGCGGCGGCTAAAGCCGAAAGCAACAGCACAGTTGCTAGGGGAGTGTTGGCGTCGCCGGTTTTTGCCAATATGGCCGTTTTGTCATGTTCGTCATTACCCACAGGTGGCTTATCTGTTTCCGCTGTAGGCTCGGTATTTTCTTCCGGCTTGGGCACCACGCTAGAATCTCCCAGCTCGCCAGCAGGATGCTCGGGCGTTTCGAATGCCGTGGCACGCAACAGCGAAAATGAACCGTTGAATTCATCGACGCCAAACACGTAGAGCTTTCCATGGTAGGCAATAGCATTTACGCCGCTCAGCGCAGTATCGGATGCTCTCTTGCCGAAAGGTGTTGAAGTGCTTGAGCTATTGGCAACTACGAAGGTGTCCTCATTTCCGCTGTTGGTTTTAAGGGCACAGAATACTCCACCTTCATCATTGGCTGCTACGCCATAGGTGGGGTCGTATTCTTCATGAACGGAAGGGAGTGCGTTTGCCAGGCTTTCCGATTTGTAGGTGCCATCAGCTTGCTTTACTAGGCGCTCAGCTGGTTGGAATTTGCTTTTGAGTTCGAAATTATCCAGCTGGATACCACCGCATACGTAAATGGTGCTGCCCGATGCGGCAACTTGCATCGGTTTGCCTTTTAGTACTGAATAGTTGGTGCGTGCATAGCTCAAGGTTCCAAGCGCGCTACGCTCACCAGTGCTCATATCTATCTTCCAGATATTGTTGCTCGTATCGCTTGTTTCTATCGATTCGCCTTCATCGTCGATTACCTCTTTCGTGGAACCGCCAACAGCAATTAGCGTTCCGTCGGCATTTATTAAAGCAGCGCCATAAGGAATCGATGCTTCGATGTTGGTGAGCCTTGTCCATTCGTTTGTGCTCGGGTCATATTGCCACAGGTACTGTTCGGCCAGTTCGCTTCCGCCGCCCCTGCAAAGCAAGAGCAGCTTTCCTTCCCACAGTGCAGGGCTTACCGAGCCATAGGAGTTTGCGCGCCCGCCTGTTGGAAACACCACGGTGGGCATATCGTAAGACTCAGACCATTGCTTGGTTTCGATGTTGTACCGGCACCATTTGGTGTAGCCATTGGTGATGTCGTCGTTTTCGGGCTTTTCTTTTGTGTCGATAAATGCGTAAAGGTACCCATCCAAGCCAATAAGCCGTGCATTTCTGGCTTTGTTGGCAAAATTGTAATCGGTGATTTCGATGGTTTCTTCATAGAGGGGCACATCGTTATCGGGCGGGTTCTCGGTGAACCTGATCACGACGGCTTCGGTATACGTTCCGTTTTTAGTGGCAACGGTTACATCATGCTTTCCCGAAACAAGGCCTTCGGGCGCTTTTACCCTGATGCTGGTATCGCTCCAGCTAACAGGCGTGGCTGAATATCCACCGATGGTAACGCTGCCCTCTGTGCCAAAGCCTGAACCAGAAATGTCGATGTAGTTCTCGTCGCCTTCAACCACCGTTACTGTCGCAATTGCAGGGTGGGCGGTGCTGCGGTTGGTAAATTTGGAAAGGTCGAGCGTGCCATTCGAAGTGCACTTTCCACTGAACTGCGGGTACTCCGTAACACAGCTTTTTACGAGCGCGGCAAGTTGCAGGGCTCGATCACTTGGGCTTTGAGATTGATCTACTGCGGTAGAACAAATTGCTGCAGCGGCGGCCGTGAGCGGAGTCGACATCGAGGTTCCGCTCATTAGCTTATAGGGAATGGTCTGATTGCCCAAGCCAACGCAGTCAAGGTGAATATACTCGTCGTCAGTCAGGTCATCGGAATCGGTTTGCAGCTCGTAGGTTACAAGAACGTAGCCATTTTCCTCGCCAGAGGAATCTTGGGTTCCGTCGGAATGCCAAACCAGGCAAGCTTCTTCAGGGTTGTTTGCGTATTCAAGTGCGCCGGAGAGCTTGAAATCAAGTGTGTTCCAGCTTGTAGTGGGCGAAACCTTCACATGCTGATCGGGATCGGTGCACATCGAGGTAGTGCCACTATTATCGCCGACCTCGGCGTATAGGGTGCTGATGGGGAGGGTGGTTTTATCGCTTGTAGCCGTAACGCTAAAGCGGCTTATCTCGCTTAACTTGTTTTTTGTTACCGGGATTTTAAGCGTTAGGTCGTAACGGTGCTTGGCTCCCTTGCCGTCTGGTCCTCGGTCGGTGGATTTCAACTGAGCACCGCTGATTGCTAGCGAGCCCGACTCGTCGAAGTGAAAATCGGTTTTGCTGTAATCGCTCACCTTGTTGGCATCAGTGCAGGCTTGGGCGCCAAACCCTAAGTAGGCCTCAACCGACCCATTGCCATCAAAGGTATCGTAAGCGGCACTGTTCTGCGCCCCTATCAGCGAAGGCATATATACCGATTTGCTTTGGCACACCGTGCTCATGATGCCGGCTCCGGGGGCGTACAAATCGGTTGATTCTTTACCGTAGCAGGTGAACACTGAAGGGCTGCCGTCTGGGCTGCTGCAGTTTACCGTCACAACGTAAGGGCTGATGCTCGATGAGGACATCAACCACATGGTGCCGTCCAAGTCGCATGCAGAATTTCCTGAAGCAAATACTGACATTGCCCCTTTTTTGCCAAGTTCGGCAATAGCCAACGTGATGGGCCCATAGGTGTAATCGGTACCCCAGGAATTGCTAACAACTCGAATGTCGGCACCAGCATCTATGGCCCTTGAAAGGTAGTCATAGCATTTCAGGATTGCAGAGAGCGGATTGGCTCCATCTTCGCCAGAATCTCTGCATGCAAGTAGCTTTGCCCCATTTGCAGCGCCCGTAGTGCCATACTTGTTGCACTGCGCAGCGATGATTCCGGCAATGTGCGTGCCGTGCCCATATTCGTCCATCGGCTGCGTTTCATCATAATTTTCGTCAGTTAGTGCGTTGTAGCCGTATTTGCCGCCACCAATTTTATCGATGTATTGGCTCATGTCGGCCATGGAATCCCGCAGGTCGGGATGATTGTAGTCAATGCCGCTATCTACAATCGCTACAATGCCAGCGCTGTTTTCGGTCCCAGTATTCCATTCGGGGATGTTTGCTTCGATGGCAGTGCTTCTTTGCCCCTGAAAAACGGTAGAGGTATTGGTCTTATTGCTCCATTGGTAGCTGGTGAGGTCTGGAATGGCCTCATCGCTGATCTGCTGAGTAGCGGCTGGCTTGAAGTTCTCGGTCTTGCTGGTATTTTGCGCCGAGCCTTCAGATTGCTCTGATGCGCCAGCATCTGTTGCAACTGCCTGTTCCGTTTGGGAGCTTTGAGCATCCGTGTTGCCGGCTGCGCTGTTTGCGCCTGCGCTAGCTTCACTTGCGTTGGAGCTAGCGCTGGCTTCGGCTTGGCTGTTGGCAGCGCTCGAAGAGCTCGCGCTAGCTTTCGAGTTTTGCTGCGCTTCTTCTGTCTCAGAATTGCCCGAGGTAGCACTTGCTGTATTGGATGCGCCCATAGAAGTGCTTTCGTAATCGCTCGGTTGCGAAATGTAGTTAGGGCAGGCGCTTACTACTCGAGGGTCGTTCGCAAGCGATCGAAGCAATTCTTCTGTGCTCATGCCTTCTTCGTGGGTAAGAACCACCGAAATATTGTTGCTGCTATCGGTTGCTGCAGCTTCCGAATTCCCGCCTGCGTTTTCTGAAGCGCTAACAGCATTTGACACTACCGCAGCTTCCAGCGCATTGGCTGCAGTGTTGGAGTTGGTGGTTAGCAGCTCTTCGTTGCCGTCAAGCACATCGGTGCTTGTTGCGTCGCCTTGCTCATCTACAGAAACCAAAGCTTCGCTATTGCTGGTGGCAATAACAACCAAAGCCTCGCCTTCAACGTAATTGCCTTTTTGCAACATCGAATCAATGTCTTGCGACCAGCTGCTGGTGGTGCTTTCGGGCTGCGCGGCGTAGGCATTTTGTGCTTTTGCAATAGGCGTAAGCCCCACAACCATGCAAATTGCTGCAACAACACAAACGGTTTTGCGGCCAAGGCTGCAGATATGTTTGCGCGTCGAATATGAAAGTACGCTGTTCATGGTTTCCCCTCTAATTTTTGCCCGATGGAGCGGTACCGAAAAAGGCCGTGCTGTTTAGGTGCCGTATGCTTGTAAATGCGTTTTTGACAGCATGCTTACCCGTAAGGCCGTTCAAGTCTTTTATTGGTAATTATATATGGCTGCATACGCTATTTTTACTGGTGGGTGTTAAATCATCTGTTGTAGTGCGAAATAGCAGCTCTATATAGGAAAATGGTGGAAACTATTCAGGGCGCCAGCCCGTATAAATATGCAGGGGAAGCAATTGACTAATACCGCAAACAACGCCAATACCAATACCCAAGAATCTGCCTGCGCTGCCAAGCAACCGGGTCAGTTCAAAGCCTATCTTTTGCAAGATATTTCTTCGCTGCTGCGCACACCTGCTTTCTTGCAGCAGTTTGTGGTTTCGCCTTTGCTTGTGCCTGTTGTGGTAATTGCGGCTGGCTTAATTGGCATGTTTGCTATTAACCCCGCAATAACCGGTAGCTTTTTGAGCGTATTTTCTACGGCGGCCATCGATGCTAATTCCCACCTTTTGATGCTTGCCATTGCGCTGGGCATTGCATTTTTGTGTTGCATTCCCTCGTATGCTTTTGCTTTCGCTTTGGGCCGCGATGGTGAAGAGTTTTTCCACTTGCGCGCAGAGGGCCTGAACATGAAGGCCTACATCAAGGCTAAATTCCTCAGCCAGTTTTTGCTTGGTAGGCTGCCCTTCTATGTAGTGCTCTTTATCGCGCTTGTTGTTTTGGGCACTGCGCTGGATTCTGCCCTTATCACCACACTTGCTATTGCCTTGCCTGTGGCAGCGGTGGATTTGGCGCTGCTGGGCCTTGGTAGCAAGGTGGCGAAGTTTAGCTGGCAGTACCCGGCCGATTTGTTTAAGCAGGCCAGCGTATTTACCTACATTGTTGTATCGCTTTTGTTGGGGCTGGTGGCAGTTGGCCTGGCCGCATTGGCCATGTGCCTATTCGCCTATGTGTTCTACGGTGTTTCGGCCTACATTGGCGCGCTGGCATTGCTTGTTGTGTGCATCGCCGAAGTGCTGGTAGCGGGCTTTTATGCCTTTAATGCTGCAGCTAACAACTTGAAGCGCTTTTAACTAAGGGCTGCTTTCCCGGCTGATTATTTCCTCGTCTGATATCTTTGTCCTTTTGCCAACTGGCGCCCACGGCCGCGCAGCGCTGTAACCTGTTTTGCGCTAAATTAATGCCACTAAGTATAGGAAAGGGCGTTATGCGCGACAGAATATTTGAATTGGTGCAGTTGGCCAAACACGGCGATCGTGTTAGCCGTGCCTACGACATTTTTATGGTGGTCATTGCCTGCGCAAGCCTTGTTCCTGTTCTGTTCCACCTAAACCAGCTGCCGCAGTGGGCCAGGGATGTAATTTCTACCTTGGACGTAATCACCGTCTACATCCTGGCGTTCGACTACATTTTGCGCTGGATCACACACGATATTGCCGAAGGTAGGCGTGGTAATTGGCGCTCGTTTGTGCGCTATCCGTTTACCTTGGGCGCCATTATCGACTTGCTCTCCATTTTGCCTTCGCTCAATGTGCTGCCGGAAGGCTTCTTGTTCTTGCGTGTGCTGCGTGTGTTCCGTATTTTCCGCTACTCCAAGCAGCTCACTACCATTGCCAACGTTTTCGCCGAAGAAAAGAAGACCTTGGGGTCGGTTTTGGCGTTGGCCATTGCCTATATCTTTGTAACTGCATTGGTGATGTTTTCCCTTGAAGGCGAAACGTTCGACAGCTTCGTGGATGCGCTGTACTGGAGCACTATCACGGTTACTACCGTGGGCTTTGGCGACATCCATCCCACTACCGACTTGGGCATGATGATAACCAGCATTTCGTCCATTTTCGGCATCTTCGTATTGGCTTTGCCAGCAGGTATTATGACCAGCAGCTTTTTGCATCAACTGCGTCTTCGTCGCGAAGATGAAGAGGAGTATTACAGCGAAAGCTTTATCGGCGAAGTAAAGCCGGATTACTTCCGCATTACTCCGGCCAAGGTAAAGGAATACCGCAAAAACAATCCTAAGGTGCGCATGTATTTGCGCGTTATTTTGTTTGGTGTGGCGCTTAACTTCGTGCTGTGTTTCATAGCGTCCGAGGTATTTTGGCAGCCTATTTGGCTGGATACTACCGGTACCGCCATTGTCGCGTTTTTGCTTGAGCCCGCTGCGGGTATCATCGTGGGCTTTATCAACAACCTCATCATCGCCGTATATACCGGCAACGCAGGCAACCTGTTGTATGTTGGCTCCAGCGCTGTAACCGCTTTGGCCTATGGCTTTTTGCTGCGTCGTTCCGAAGACGGCAAGCTGCCCGTTAAACAATCATTCCAGGTGCTTGGCATTGTGATAGTTTGTCAGACGCTTATTTCGTATGCGCTGGCGATGCTTTTGTATCAAGGGCAGGTTACCACTATCTTTCAGGCTGACTACCAGGAGTTTTTCCTTAACGCGGGCGCAACGTACGCCACTTCCACCATGATGGCGTTTCTTATCGACCGCATTATCGACGCTATTGGCGTATTTGTTATTGCCGCCTTCTTCCGCAAGCTGTTTGTAAAGCCGCGCTATAACCCGCATATTTGGCTTGCGGGTGAACTTGCCAAGGCCGATAAAGCATCTTGCGCGGGTAGCGTTTGGGAAGAAGGGGAAGGCAGGCGCTTAGATGAAGCCGAGGGCAAGAACAGTTCGCCTTCTTCTAGTGCGGAATCTGATTCTGCCAAGTTTGCTGCGTGCGCAAGTTCGGCAACTGCTATGGCTGGCCAGCAGGCCCAGAGCAGCTATCAGGCCCAGTGTGGCCAGCAGGCTTTAGCTGGCTCTCAAGCCAACACCGGCAAGCAAACTCAGGCCGCTGCGCAATCTTTAGCGCCTTTGGCTGCTAAATACGGAAACGCCATTGTTGCCGATGCGGACCAGCTAAACGCTGCAGCCACTAAGCTACGCCATAAGTCGGACGAATATATGGGCGCCAAATCGGCAGCGCTTTACGAGGCAGGTGCCGTTGCGCTTGAGCTCATGGCAAAAGCCGAGGTCTCTACGCCCGAAGAATTCGACAAAGCCTTTGCCGCGCGCTTGTTTCCCAAAAAACCCCCGTCGAAAGAAGACGTAAAATAGAGGCAATGCATGTACCTGCGCCACCGCAGGCCAGTAACTTGAAGGGAGGCCCCTGTGGCTTCTGGAAATAAAAATAACGGCAATTTAGGCGGCACATTGATTGACGCCACACGCTTTATCGTTACCCTGCCTGTTTTGGGTATGTTTATATCTTCGGTGGTCCTGGCGATCACCACGTTCATCGAATGCATTGGCGCCGTCATTGGTATCTTTGTTCAGGATGTTACGTTTTCCCAGGTGCTGGTGCAGTTCATCGAATGCGCCGATCACTTTTTGCTGGCAATCGTGCTCTACATCATGTCTATTGGGATTTACTCACTATTCATCGGTGGCGAAACGAAGGTCCCTAAGTGGCTTAAAGTCAATACGCTCGATGATTTAAAAGAAAAGCTTATTAGCGTAATTGTGGTGGTAATGGGCGTGTTCTTTATGGGCCGCTTGCTTGATGGCGCCAACGCTGATGATTTATTGCGAATGGGCGTAGGTATCGGTGTCGTGGTATTTGCCTTGGGCTATTTTGTGCGTCAGGTCATGCTCCCGCATTCCGGCCGTGATAGCGGTGATTCGCGCGAAGACCACCCTTTATCCGAAGAGACTTCCGCAGACGTAAAGGCGCAGAACTAAAGAACGCCGCTTCGCAGAGCTAAAGAACGCCGCCGCGCAGGAACGTTAGCGCCACAACGGCAATAGTTGCAAGCACGGCTACTGCCAGCGCAATTGCCCTGTTTTTCGCAGTTTTCTGAATGGCGAATGTCATCACAAAAATAGCTGCAAAGCAAACAACCGCCGAAAGTACATGAAAGGGCGGAGTGCTGGCGAACTGGGCAAAGTAATGCAAACCTAGAATGCCTTCAATGGCGCAGCCCAAGCCCAAAATAATGGCACCGAGCGGGTTTTGCTTGGTTATGTAAAACGCAATAAAGCCGCCGGGCAAGGTAAACAGGGTTGCGGGGCCCCAAATGGCACGATAGTAATACAGGGCCATATCGGGGGCTAGGGCGCCGGCAAGCACTTCGGTTAGGTATACCAGCGGCTGGCTAATAAGGAAGAACGCAAAAATCTTCAGGGCGCATTCCCAGTTCTTTTTGCAGCTTGCGGCAATAACAAAAGCGAAGATTACCCACCACTCGTAGTTCACGGCAATGTCATGAAACGACGTTTGGGCAAGTGCGGGAATGGACCCCATCGCTCCGGTGTAAACGCCTGCAGCAACGCCAAACAGCACAACAAACGGCCAGCTCATATTCAAGCCGCCAAACAGCTTTTCAAACACCTTCAATGCCTTTGCCTTTCGTTTGGTTCGCGTAGTTTTTAAGCAGGGTACACTATCAGGCCAATATCAGAAACGCTGGCCTGCGCTGCAATATTGGCATTGTAGCTTGCAGGGGCAAGTCGAACCGTTGCTCCTTCAACGCTAGCCTGACAGTTCCAGCTGTCGGATAACGCAACTGGTGCCGAAAACGTAAGTGTTACTTCCCAGCTGCTGCAGGCTTGCTCTGCTGCAACGGTAACGTCGTAGAGCAGATAGGGCGCACCGTTGGCCTCCCAGCTCTGGCGAAGGCTGGCGCTAGGGGTGGTGCCGCTGCTTGATTCGATGGAGTCAAGCGAAAGCGCGGCAGTGCCGCTGCCGGTTATGCTCTGTGCTGCAACTTCGGTAGGCGCAGCGCCGCCAAGCATCCCTTTTAGCCATTGGCCGCAAGGAGTTAAATCCTCATCGGTAAAACCGTGAGTCAGGCTGCAACTGCTTGCAATGAACGAAGAACTCTCTGCCTTGTTGGAAAGGTTCCAGCATACGTAGCTCACGTTAAGTTCGTCCATGATCTGCACCCATGCATTAGCAGAGGTAAGGTCGAGCGCGCCATTGCCCGAAGCATCGCAGATGCCATATTCGCTTACAAACATGGGCGTGCCGGCTTCAACCGCACTGCGCAGTTTGTTGCGTAGGTCTTCTTTGTGGGTGCCGGCATAGAAGTGCAGCGTGTACATTAGGTTATCGTCCGTCAAGGGGCTGGCGGTAGCCTTTTCGGGCTGCTGGCACCATGAAGGAGTGCCGCATAGCACCAGCTTGCCAGGTGCGTTTTGCCTGATTATAGGAAGCACGGCTTCTGCGTAATTTTTAACGTCTTCCCAGGTGGTAGAGCCATTGGGCTCGTTACAAATTTCAAAGATAACGTTGTCGGCACCAGCGAATTCACCAGAAGCCCACTTCCAGAATTCCTTGGCTTGCTCAAGGTATACGTTGGGGTTCAAGTCCTGTAAAACATGCCAGTCAACAATGCAGTACATGTCAGCCTTGGCTGCATATTCTGCGCCTTCAACCAGCAATTTACGCAATGATTCTTTGTCTCCGTCGGTGCAGTAGCCGCCGTTTTCGTGCGTGTACATGGCTAAACGCGCAACGTTGGCGCCCCAGCCGGCAAGCTGGGTAAAGCATTCTAGGTTTACGTATTGTGGGAACCAGGCAAGCCCGTGGGTGGAAAAGCCTTTAAGCTGTACCGGCTGGCCGGATGCGCCCACAAGCTGCGCCCCTTTAACCGAAAGCGCGCCATGGGTGGAAGGGCGTGCGATTTCATTCGTGCTTGCGGTGGCATCAGTATTGCCGCTTGCATTTTGCGATGCATCGCTGGTTGTGCCGTTTTGCCCATCGTTTTGCTGGGCAGGCGTACAGCCGCCAAGCAAGCCGGCGCCCATAACGCTGGCACCAAAAATTCCTGCGCCAATGATGAACCTGCGTCTGGTTATTGGTGCATGCATGGGCCCTCCTTTGAAGCTTGTTTGGGCGCTTAAGCGAATACTTCGGGGTTCAGGCAATCCACGGGCTTTTTGCCCAATGCGCCATCGATGGCGGCCTGCATGGCGCGCTGGCGTAGTTCAAGCAAGCTTTCGGTAGAAGCGAAGGAGGCGTGCGGGGTAAGCACGGTATGCGGCGCCTTGGCTATGGGATGATTGAAGTCGAAAGGTTGCTCTTCTTCGAAAACGTCCAGGCCGGCGCCCCAAAGCTTGCCATCTTCGAGCGCGGCTGCAAGGGCAACCGTGTCCACCACAGCGCCCCTGGCGGTATTAACCAGTACTGTGCCAGGCTTCATCAGGGCAATGCGGCGCTCGTTGATTAGGTGGTGGGTTTGCGGGGTAAGTGCAACATGCAGGCTCACCACATCGGCCTGCTGCAGTAGTTCGTCCAATTCAAGAACAGGGTAACCTTCGGGGGTGCGGCGCCCAGGCGTTAGGCTGCGGGAATAACACACAACGTTAAAGCCCATACCGTTTGCCTTGCGGGCGGTAGCTCGGCCAATGTCGCCCATTCCCACAACGCCAAATGTGCGGCCATGGCACTGTCCAAGGGGAAGCGCGTTTTGGTAGCCCCAGTTTCCTGCGCGCATGTTGGCGTCCATTTCGTTGATACGGCGAAGGCAGGCCATTGCCAATGCCATGGCATGGTCGGAAACCACCTCGATGCCATACCCGGGCACATTGCAAACGGCTACGCCGTGCTCGGTTGCGGCCTCCACGTCAATTTCGTCGTAGCCGGTGCCGGTGCGGCTTACTACCTTTAAATTGGGGCATTTCTCAAAAACTTCGCGCGTGAACAGGGAATATGAGGTGAGGGCGCCTTCGGCACCAGTTTCAAGCAAGCCCTCTATTACCGCTTCTGGGGTGCGGCCGGCATGACGGGCAAATTCAACGCCTTGCTGTTTTGCCATGGCAATTTCTACAGAGTTATCGGCAAGGTCGGTATCGACGTCTAAAACCATTGGCATGGCATGTAGCTCCTTTTGCTAAGAATCCTTTTTCAGCTGCGGTTTTACACAGCCTCTTTATGCACATTCAATTATAATTTGAACAAAATTAATTTCTGTTGGCTTTCCGCCAACGCAATATATTGCAAAACAGTAGGCAGGAACACGCAATGTTGGAGCTTCGCGGCGTTAGCAAAAACTTTGTATCCAAAAAGGGAACGGCTTCTTATCCCATCCTTCAAGAAGTAAGCGCCAAATTCGAGCGCGATGAATTCGTGGCAATATTGGGGCCCAGCGGCTCGGGTAAATCCGCATTGCTCAATGTTATTTCTGGGCTTGATCGTTCCTTTACCGGTGAGGTGCTGGTAGAAGGCGTTCCTGTTCAGGAGTACTCTGAGCGCGATCGCGATGCCCTGCGCGCTCAGCGTATTGGCATTTTGCATCGCAATTTCAATCTTATCGAACGCTTCAATGTGCTCGATAACGTTAAATATGCGCTGGCCAATATTCGCATTCCTGCTAAGCAGGCTCATGAGCAGGCTCTTGCTGCGTTGGAGCAGGTGGGTATGCTCGAGCTTGCCAAGGCGCGAATTTCTGAGCTCACCCCCTTGCAAAAACAGAGCGTTGCCCTTGCACGCGTTTTGGTAAAAGATCCTCAAATCATTTTGGCCGATGAGCCCACCGGCCGCTTGGATAGCGCTTCGGGGCAGGCAATAATGGAAATGCTCAAGCAGGCCGGTAAGGGCCGCTTGGTAATTGTTGCCACGCACAACAGCCAGCTTGCCCAGATGTATGCCACTACTCAGTACAACATGCTGGACGGTAGGCTTTCGCTCGTTTCGCAGGCAACTAGCCCTAGCGGCTTCTTTGTTGCCCCCGAAGAATTGGCCGTGCACCGCAAGCGCACTTCGCTTCGCCGCACGTTTAAGTTTGCGTTCTATGGTTTTAGGAATCATAAGTTCCGTACGGCTTTAACCATAGTTTCCTCTTCGTTGGGCGTGTTAGCCATTGCGCTTATTCTGGCATTTTCAACGGGTCTTACCAATTATGTAGGCTACATAGAAGAAAGCATGCTTTCCTCTACGCCCATTACCGTTTCCCAGCAAAAGGGCAGTACCTCTGCAAGCTCTACTACCAGCGAAAACAGCGCCGATACGCAAGCTAAGGAAACTGCTCGCTCTGAATATCTTAAGAATGCGATAGATAACCGACGTGTGGCCCTCAACAACACTTTGGCCACTTTGCTTTCCAGCAATGGCACTCAAACCACCGATAGCACTACGTTGCTCAATGACGTTCCTTCGCTCAAAGCCTACCTTGACACCAATCCCAGCAACATCAAGGCAAGCGGCACTATCGAATACACGTACAACACAACGCCCATTATTTACTCCACTGCAAACAACACGGTTACCGAGGTAAACCCTGGTAGCCTTTTCGGTTCGGTGGGCTCGGGCTCGGGAACCAAGACTCAAACTTCATCTGCTTCGATATTGAGCTACTTCAAAGACTTCAAGGCCTTGCCCGAAAACACCGCGGCCTATCTTGATTCTGCTTCTGTTGTAGAAGGCCATTGGCCCACCAATTCAAGCGAGGCTGTGCTGGTGCTTAATTCCGATGGCACTATGGATGACACTTTGGCATACACCTTGGGCTTCAAGAATTTCAGCGAAGAGATTGCTCCCTTGCTTGAAAAGTACAAGAACGGTGAGCCCGTTGAATATCCTGGTATTTACGATTCGTACGCTTATTCCGACATCGTGGGTATTACCTATAAGGTAATCAATCCTTCGGAAGTGTACGTAAAGGGCGAAGATGGCATTTGGACGGATAAAAGCTCCGATGAAAACATGCTCAATACCATCGTGCAAAATGGCAAAGACCTTACCATCGTAGGTGTGGTAAAACCTGCCGATGGCTCTAAGGCATCCGTTTCGCTGAGCGAGGGCATTTATTACCACCCCAGCCTTAACTATGAATGCATGGACGCTGCGGCTAATTCCGCTATTGTGCAAGAACAGATGGCCACGCCCGAAGTTGACGTAACCACTGGTAAAACCTTTGCGTGGCTCAAGCAGGCAAGCACGATTACCGAGCGCTTCGATTTTTCCAACATCGTTAATATCAACGCCGATATGCTTGCATCGTGCGTAGTTTTGCATCCAGAGGTGCTGGACTTTGGCAGCGAAGAGGGCCTGGAAGAAGCCAAAGAAGAAGTTGCCGAAGAGGTTAAGCTCACCGATGAGCAGGTAGCTCAGATCATGTTGGAGATGCTGCAGGATAAAGACTTCCAGGAATTTGTTGCCGATCTGGCAAGCAGCCCCAACTTCGACAAGAGCGTACAAGAGGCCTTGACCCAGGCCGGCATTGCCTATACCGAGTATTGCGCCGAATGCGAAAAAGAAGGCGTAGAGCCTCAAACTGCCGAGGTTTACTTTAGCGAAAAGGGCGAAGGCTACAGCTGGACATTGCTTACCCAAACCGTTTTGCCCGCTGATATGGAAGAAGACGTTTCGGCATTTACCGCCAAGTACGCAACGCGCATTTCCAATTACATCTTGCAGGTAATGGAAACCGAAATCGACAATTTGCTCACCGATCTTCAGAACACTCTTGTTCAAGAGCTGAGCAATGTGGAAGAGTACCTTACCACCGAAGATGATGGCCCCAGCTTGGTTGAATTCAATGAAGAGAAGTTCGCCAACGCAATTAAGATCAATATCACCGAAGACGATATTGCTCAAATTGGCCACTACCTTATGGGCAACACTTCGCATACCTACGCCAACAACCTGGCCGACTTCGGTTATGCCAGCAAGGACGAGCCGATAACCTGCTCGATTTACCCCAATAGTCTGGCCGATAAGGAAAACATCACTAACGTTTTGAACGACTACAATGCTCAAATGCGTGCTTCCGACCAAGAGAAAAAGGTAATTGAGTACAGCGATATTACGGGTACATTGGTAAACGTGGTACTTGCCGCTATTACCATGATTGGTGGCATGCTTGTAATTTTCGTTTCGCTTTCGCTTTTGTGGGTGTTCTTGATGATGGCTGTTATCTGCGGCATTTCCACTTTGCAGCAAGCGCGCGAACTTGGCATCCTGCGTGCGCTCGGTAGCTGTCGCGCCGATATTAGGCATGTGGTCAATTCCGAAGCTACGGTTATCGGCCTTATTTCGGGTCTGGTCGGGTGCGGATTGGCGGCCATTATATGTACTGCGTTTAATGCCTCTATTTATGATTCGCTCGCGTTCAACATCGCACAGCTTACGCCTGCGATAGTTATTGGGCTTATTGTTGTTTCGACGTTGATTGCAGCTATTGCCGGTCTTATTCCTGGAATTCATGCTGGTCGTAAAGACCCCTTGCAGGTGCTTGACGAAAACTAGCAAGATCTGGCGGATTTGTAGGTACCTTGGTGCGTTGCTTGCAAAATGCGGCAAGCAGCACCAACCGGCATAACGTAAGGGCCTTTGGGTTCACAAAGTTGGTTTTATAAGTTTTGTGCCTGTTGGGGTGCAAAGTTTTAAGGAGTTTTTCATGTACGAACAAGCTATGAAACAGATGAAGGGAAGCATCATTGCCAGTGGCGTTGTATGCATTCTTATGGGCATCATCTTTTTGGCCAACCCAGTATTTTCGGGTCTTTCCATCTGCTACTTCTTGGGTGCGCTCATTCTGGTAGGTGCGATTGCTAAGATTATTTGCAGCTTCCGTGCAGGCGAAGGTGCTGGCATCTTGTTTGTAGACGGTTTGCTGTGCGGCATCTTCGGTGTGCTGTGCCTTGCTCGCCCCGATATCATTGCAACCATTCTTACGGTGTTTGCCGGCGCTCTGGTTATTGCTCATGGCGCCACCACGCTTGAAGGCGGCGTAGCTCTTATGCGTGCTAAGGGTGGTTTGAGCGGTATTATCCTCATCGTTATGTCGGTCCTGCTTATTATTGCCGGCGTATACATGATGTTTGCGCCCTTTGCGCTGATCATGATCATTTCGGGCATCACCCTGGTGGTAGACGGCATCTTCATCATTGTGTTTGTGATGTGCTTTGGTAAGGCCATTAACGACGCTAAGAACTCGCTTAAGAAGTAAGCCTTATTTGCTTTCGTGAACAACGAATGCCCCAGCTGCCAAAAGGCAACTGGGGCATTTTTGTTGCAAGGGGATTGGTAGCGTGCAGGGATGCAGCTTACAGATATTTTGCCAGGGTGCCGATAACGTCTTCGGGCTTTAGCGGCTTAGTGATGTGCTCGTTCATGCCTGCTTCGTGACTGCGGGTAATGTCATCGGTAAAGGCATTGGCCGTCATTGCAAAGATAGGGATGGTTTTGGCTTCTGGCCGGTCAAGCTCGCGAATTGCTTTTGATGCTTCCAAGCCATCCATTACCGGCATCATAATGTCCATGAAGATGGCCTGGTAGGTGCCAGGCGTGCTTTCCTTGAACACCCGTACTGCTTCTTCGCCGTTCCAGGCTTTGTCTACGGTAATGCCTTCGTTTTCTAAGAGGAACGTGGCAATTTCCATGTTGATGTCGTTGTCTTCAACCAGCAGTACGTGTGCACCCTTTACCGAAGCGGCGCTGGAGCGTTTTTTCGGCTCTTCGGCGGGTGCCTCTGCGATCTCAAAAGGAATATCGATGCTGAAGGTGGTGCCTGTGCCTACTTCGCTTTCGATTGAAATGCTGCCGCCCATCAGGTCTACCAGTTCTTTAACGATGGAAAGCCCTAAGCCGGTGCTGGCGTATTTGGTGCGAACTTCATCACGCTGCTCTTGGCTAAACGGCTCGAAGGCATGTTGTATATATTCGGGGCTCATGCCAATGCCAGTGTCTGCGCAAACAAAGCGAAGGGTTGCGGTGTTGCCAGAAAGCCCCATATCTTCAATGTGCAAACGCACTTGGCCATTTTCGCGGTTGTACTTTATAGCGTTGGTGATGACGTTGTTGATAATCTGCTTCAGGTGCGCGGGGCTGGTGTATACGTAAGGGTAGGGGAACGTAGAAAAGTCGGTTTCGTCGATAAGCTCTACCTTGTGATCTTGCGCATTCAAGGCCAAAACACCAGCCAGCTCCTGTAGAAGCTCCGGCATATTGGTAACTTCGTTTTCCAGTGTGAGCTGGCTGCTTTCCAGCTTATTTACGTCTAATACGTCGCTAATAAGCGAAAGCAGGTATGTGGAAGCCTCTTTGATTTTGTGGCGGCAATCTGCTTGTTTTTCCAGGTCGTTAGCGTTGGCCTCGGCAATGTCTAGCATGCCCATGATTCCATTGATGGGTGTGCGTAGGTCGTGGCTCATGCGGCGCAAAAAGTTGGTTTTGCTTTTGTTGGCAACGCGTGCCTGTTCAAGCGATTTTTCCAGCTGTTCTTGGTAAGCACGCTCAGTGGCAATAAGGTCATCGATTCCGCGGTAACCCATAACAACCTCGTAGGTTTTGGGCGTTTCGCGCAGCTTTACTATCAGGACTTCAATGTTTGATTGGCCTTGCGCATTGGGAGTTACATGGTAGCGGCACTGCAGGCGGCCGCTTTCATCGAGCGTGCGCATCATATAGTCGCGATCGGTTTGCTGTAGGTACATAGCTTGGTCGGCTGGAACAACAGCACCATTGCAGTACAGGTGGTTGATTTCATCGTAGGTGGCATGGTGCACCATAAGGCTTTCGTCGTATTTGGTGCCGTTGTTGTTGCGGTTGTGCTTAACCACTTCAATGAAATTGTGTTTCAAATCGGCGAAGTACACAGCGTTGTAGTCGAGGGTTAACCCCTCCAGAATCTTTTGATACTTCTCGCTTTGGTGCGCATTGGTTTCTGCCATTATGTCTTGGTTGATAAGGCAGATGAGCACCATCGAAAACGTCAAACCCAAGTTAGAGCCAGGCACATTGCTAATAATGAGCTGAGCCAGCGTTCCAAGAATTACCGGGGCAACATAGTAAAGGTTACGCACAAGCGTTTTACGCGTTTGGGAATCAAGTGCCGTTATAAGGCGGAACGCAATAGAAACAAGCGTAAGCAGGTAATAAATGATTCCAAGGCAGAAGAAGCAAACTAGATAATAGGGCCCGCGATTGTACAAGCCATCATCGCTTACCTGGAAAATCCAACCGGTCCAATACGAAGCGACGATACCAATAACCAAAATAATGAATGGAAGGCTAGTGATGAGGTTTGCCCCAGGGTATTTGAGGAATTTTGCGTCAACGCTTACTTGAAGTTGGCGGAAAAGCATAAGGCCAACCGAAGCAAACGAAATTTGGAACAAAGCGTTGAACAAGAAGTTGACTAGCTTGCCTGCAGAAGCGGGGAGCAAAACGCAAGCTATATCGGAAAGTGCGCAAATTGAGCAAGCGGCGAGCATTGCCAAAATCCATTTTTGCGCTTTGCCAAAGCCGCGTAAACGCGTAAGGTGCCCAACAAGCAGCAGATCAACTACCAGCATAAACAGCACAACAACACTGTAGTTGGGACCATAAATAGTTTGATACATATACAACCCCCGCCAAAAGCTCAAAGCGGCATAGTACTTATACGAAAAGTTTATCTTAAGAAGCTTGTTTTAGAGGGCGGAAGCGCTGCTTTTCTAGGTGCATTGTTTTGATAGCAGACTTTTATAACCGCTGGTAAACTATAGGTGTATTCGATCCAACGCTCGAACGAGGGCCCATCTCGCTAATATCGGGGCTTTATCGGGCATCGTTGAAAGGAGCCATCATGTCTGGTTCGCAAACGGCACTTAAGGTATTCGCCATTCTTGGCATTATTTTTGGTGTGATTGGCATCTTTGTTTCTGTCTTGGTTTTTGCAGGCGCTGCCAATTCCGCTAACGCAGTTGCAGTATTCAAGGGCAACCTTATCAGCCTTGGCGCTACGGGCGTTATGCTTGGCGTTTTGATTCTTATCGAAAGCGTCGTCCAAATTGTTATTGGTTGGCTTGGTCTTCGTGGCGCAAACGACCCTTCCAAGATCGGCCCGTTCTACGTATTGTGCTGGATCGCTGTAATCCTGCAGGTAGTTTCTGCTGTTCTTGGCCTTGTGGGCGGCAGGGAAGTATTTGGGGTTCTGGGCAGCCTTATCGGCGGCTTGGTTATCCCGGTTATCCTTCTTGTTCTTGCAAACAATATCAAGAAGCAGGCTTAGTGTTGCACCAACAGTAAGCAGCCTTGGCGTTGCTAGGGCTTAAGTGCTACGAGTGCCGTCCTTTGGGGGCGGCACTTTTGTTGTTTGGGCAGGTAAAAGAACCCGTGGTGTTGAGGTGGTGGCCTTTGGCATTTTTGCTATATGGCGTGTGGGCATGGATACCAATCGGGTAAAATTAATCTAATTATGCAATCGCCCACTGGCACAGCCGGATGGTAGGAATAGAACACTAGGTTTTACGCTAAAAGCAGGTAAGCAAAATGTCTGAAAATGCAAAACAGATAGTTATCAACAGGCCCGAATCGGAAGAAGAGCATGAAGAGTTCCGTGTTCTTTTGAATGTACTGTTAACGCAGTTCACGACAGTGTATTTCGTTGACCTTGAAAGCAATTATGCGCATACGTACAAAACCGATGGCGATTACGGCCAAGATTACGGCAACCTGCAAACTTACATAGAGCCTTTTACCGACTACGTGAATGCTGCTGTGCCGGAATACGACCGTCAGCGTATGTTGGACGTTTTGCAGCCCAGCTATATCATGGAGCGCTTTAAAACCGAAGATGCTTACGAGGTTGAATTCGAAGACCATTCGTTTGGGGAATTGCGTTACTGCAAGTTCCGCTTTAGCAAAGCCAATGAATCGGGTACTCAGCTGGTAATTTGCGGCACCGATCAAACCGAATTGGTAAAGCACGATAAGGAAGCTTCTGCCGAACTTTCTGTTATGCATTCCATTATCGAAACATCCGAAATGGGCACCTGGCGTATTCGTTTGGTTGAAGGCAAAGAGCCAGTTATGCTGGCTGGCAAGCGCATGATGGAGCTTTTGGGGCTCAAAGACCGCACGGACCTTACGCCCGAGGAGGTTTACGACTTTTGGTTTAGCCATATTGAGCCGAGCGCGGTTGACTCAGTTCTCAAAAGCGTAGAGGCCATGAAGGCGGGCAACAAAGACGAAAACACTTATTTGTGGAACCATCCCACTTTTGGACAGCGCTATGTGCGCTGTGGTGGTACAGCTATTGGTATTCCTGGCGGCTATGAGCTGCGCGGTTACCATTACGATGTAGACGATATTGTGCGCGAGCAGCAAAAGCAAAGCCAAGCTCTCAAGGATGCTCTTTTGGCTGCCGAGCACGCCAACCGCTCCAAAACCACCTTCCTTAATAACATGAGCCACGACATCCGCACGCCCATGAACGCCATCATCGGGTATACGGCCTTGGCTGCATCGCATATCGAAAATGCCGAGCAGGTACAGGATTACCTTTCTAAAATCACTACCTCAAGCAGCCATTTGCTTGCACTTATCAACGATGTTCTGGACATGAGCCGTATCGAAAGCGGCAAGGTGAGCATCGACGAAAAGGACACCAAGCTGCCTGATGTTATGCACGATATTCGCGCTATTTCGCAATCGAGCTTTAGCACAAAACAGTTGGACTTCTTCATTGATGCCGTTGATGTAGTGCATGAAGACATTGTGTGCGACAAGCTGCGCCTGCAGCAGGTGCTCATCAACATTTTGAGCAATGCCGTTAAGTTTACTGAGCCTGGTGGCGCAGTTGGCCTGCGCATTGTTGAGCGTCCCAGCAGGACGCAAGGCCGAGCCCATTACGAATTCCACGTTAAAGATAACGGCATTGGTATGAGCCAGGAATTTCAGGAGCATATCTTCGAGCCGTTTACTCGCGAAAAGAGCTCGACGGTAAGCGGCATTCAGGGCACAGGCCTTGGTATGGCCATCACCAAGAACATCGTTGACATGATGGGCGGCACTATCACGGTCGAAAGCAAGCTGGGCGTGGGCACCGAATTCGTGGTGAGCTTGGATTGCCGTATTTGCGGTGAGCCCATTAAGTATGAAGTGGTTGAAGAGCTACGCGGTATCAGGGCCTTGGTAGCCGACGACGATTCCGGTACGGCTATTAGCGTTAGCACCATGCTCAAGAACATCGGCCTTAACGCAGATTGGACGCTTTCGGGTAAAGAAGCGGTGTTGCGTGCCAAGGTTGCCGTGCAGGAAGGCGATGAGTACGGCGTGTACATCATCGACTGGCTCATGCCCGACATGAATGGCATTGAAACCGTGCGTCAGATTCGTCGCATCGTTGGCAACGAAGCTCCCATCATTATCCTTACTGCATACGACTGGGCCGATATCGAAGAAGAGGCCAGGAACGCCGGCGTTACCGACTTTGTTTCGAAGCCCATCTTCTTAAGCGAGCTGCGCAGTATTCTTACCAAGCCTTTCCATAAAGAAGAGATTGCGGCTAAGGAGGCAGCTGCTAAGGCCAAGGCTATCGAAGATGCAGCTAAAAACGATGCCCCCATTGAGGGCGTAAAGATCTTGTTGGTTGAAGACAACGACATGAACCAGGAAATTGCCGAGGCCATCCTGACGCAGCATGGTTTAGTTGTGGATGTTGCCGATGATGGCGATACCGCCGTTGAGGTACTGAAGAACGCAAAACCTGGGCAGTACGATTTGGTGTTTATGGACATTCAGATGCCGCGCATGGATGGTTACACCGCAACGCGCGAGATTCGTCATCTTCCGAATAAGGAAGCTGCGAACCTTCCCATTGTTGCCATGACCGCAAACGCCTTCGATGAAGACCGTGTGCTTGCCATGGAAGCCGGCATGAACGACTACATCACCAAGCCTATCGATATCCAAAAGACCATCGACATCATTAAAAAGCACGTATTGAGGTAGCTGGGAGCCGCTTTGAGCATTGGGGAGATTTCGCGACGCGGGTTTGTTGCTGGTGGCATGGCGGCGCTTTCTTCGCTTGTGCTTCCCTGCATTGAAGGCGATGTTTTTTCGCTTGTGCCCGCAGGCGCTAGGGTTGCCCATGCCGATGAGGGCGATTCTGATAGCGCCCGTATTATGGTTGTATCCCGCACGCAAATTGGCGTGGTGGTGTACGACGTTAGCAATCCTAAAAGCTTAAAGCCCGTTAGCAATGCAACGGTAAAGATCGTTTCGCGTTTTAACCAAGGCGAGGTTTCCGGGCAGGTAGACGCCAGCGGCAAGATTATTTTCGATATTGCCCAGCTATCCGACGGCAGCAATGCAGAAATCCCTTCCTTCAACGGCCGCATAGAAGTTTCTTGCGAAGGTTACCGTGATGTAGTCATTCCTCTTACCCGCGTAGTGGCCCATAGCGCGATTGTTGCGCCCACGCGCCCTTTGGACGACAAGCCGTACTTTCGCAGCTTGAGCATGAACGAATGGGATATTCAGTACACTCAGCAGACCTTTATGTATTCCAAGGAATCGAGTGATGCTCAGGTAATAGAGGGCGAGCTTATTCTTCCCGGCGAGGGGGCAACTCCTAAGGCCTGGCTGTCGTTTATTAAAGACGGTTGGGAAACTCGCCATGGGTTCTTTGAGGTGGTAGAGCAGAACGGCAAAGTTGCCAAGCTGCGCATTGAGGGGCAATACCTTTTGGAAGGTGGCAACGATTGTTTTGCCGATGTTTCCCAGATTCTGGTTTACTTCACGGCTTCGGGCATGAAATCTGAATGGTGGATAAGGCCAAGCATTACTGTTGAGCGCGCTCCTTTTTCAGAAAATAAAGAAGGCAAGGCCATTTCGATACCAGCCGTAATGGGCGGTGGGGTCAATGGCATCATTTTGCCCGATAGTTTTGTTCCGCCGTTTGCTGGAGCCAAGCTGAACCTGTGGCAGCCCAAGCTTCCTTTTTTGTACGACTTTAGCCCGCTGGGCTATGCCATGTTGGGTTTTGGCTATAGTGCCGTGGCAGCAAAGAAAGACAACGGGAGCATATTCAGCTCAAAGGGCTGGCAGTCGGTTCCAAGAAAGAGCGTAGAAGACCAGGGCCAGGCGGAATACGAACGCCAAATGAAGTCGTGGGAAACCTACAAAAAGCTGCAGGCAATTCGTGCGGGCCGGCGTGAAGATGGCCAGCAGGCCGACCCTAAAAAATGGGCGCACGACTTTTCCAGCTTTTGGTCGGCAACCTTTGATGCACAGGTGTATGGCCTGGCCAAGTATAGCTTCAAAGACCAGCTATGGAATGTTTCTTTGAATGGCCTTGTTGGCGGCAGGGTAGATGTTGTTTGGACCCTTTCGGTTAGCCTGGGCGGCTTTCCTCTTTACCTTGTAATTAACCCTTGGGCCAATATCTACGCCGCGTTAAAGCTGGCTGCTACCACTGCAAACGTTTTGGACTTTGAGGATTATTCCGCCGATGACACCACCTTTGGTGCCGGTGCATCTATTGGCATTAACATCACCATAGGCTTTGGCTTCAATAATTTGCTTTCGGCTTCGGTAACGGGCGGCGGCTATATAAGCGTATTCGTTAACTATGCCAAAAACCCAGGCAAGCCCTGGCCGCGCCTTACCGCCGGCTATGGGTTTAGCGCCGTTGCGATGCTGCAGGCTTCGTTTATTAAGATGACGTTTCCCATTTGGAGCATGGATGAGTCAAACGCTTACGATTCCAACGACAAGCACGATAGTACGGATGGCGTTAAGCTTACGGCCAATTCTTTGGATGTAAGCATGCTAGATAGCGTTTTGCAGAAGCGTTTGGGGTCTTGCGGCATGCAGGGCAAGCTTGGCAATTCGCTAAACCAAATGCCCACGTTTGCCGATATTTTGAAATACGGCCAGGTGGTTACGAATTCGCAGCTTAGGCAGTCGAAGGAATTTTCCGCTTCTGCCGCATTGGAATCTGCCCAGAATCCGTATTCGGTTGAAGGGGATTTGGTCAGCGACGCTTCAGAGGGTGCATCGCTTCCCGATATTAGGATTGTGCCCGTCCAGGGCGTGCAAGAAAATACCGCTGAAGTGGGCGAAGCGAACGCTGCAGCAGGCGAAACGAACGCTGCTGAGGTAGGAGAAGCGAACGCTGAATCAGACGAAACGAACGCTGCCGAGGCAGGCGAAGCGAACGCTGCAGCACAGGGGCAGGGCACGAGCGTGCCCCAAAATGAATCTGGGGCAGCTGAGTCCGATGATTCAAAACTTGATGCAGGCGGCTCGAGCTCTGCTGATTCCAGCAACGTTAAGCTTATCGATGATGGCTCCAAGGCCGACGAGCTTGGGTACCTGCCCACTTTCACTTACGTTGGCAGTGTAAATTCCGCAACTACCACGCGGCCTGGCATTGAAGGCATTTCCGATGGCAATTTGGGCGGAGTTAAGCCCCAGGTAGACCAGCTGATGCTGAAAGACGTTAACAGCAATCCTTGCATGAAGCTGTTAGTTACCGAAAACATGGGCCTTACCATTTTGTTCCGTATTGCTTCGGTTGATGTGGGCAATGGCAGCATGCGCCAGCGTTTGGTGTACCACTTGCTTAAGAATGGCGCTTGGAGCCAACCTTGGGTTGTTAACTTCGATCCGCAGGCTAAAAACATTTCCCGAAGTGAAATGTACGATTTTGAATTCGACGTTACCCAAGCCATGGGGCCGGGTGGCGATAACTACATTTCGGTGTTGCTGGTTTCGGGTACGCGCCCAAATGGCGATAACACTGCGCCTGCCGAAGGCATGAAGGCCAAGTGCGTTTCGCTGGTAACGCTATACGATTCGTATGCTGCAAGCGATCGTTTGAAGGCTGTGGCCAGCATGACCAGTTGCATTCACGAGTTGGCCGAAAACAGTGCTTACACGCTAACCACTCCCAGCGTAACGGGCTTTTCTGACGTATTTGGGTATGCAAACACCAAGGATTACTGCGTTATGGGCACGTACGTGCGCCATAAGTTCAACGAGCAAGAAGGCTTAACCGATGAAGGCGATACGGTTGCATTCTTTGCGCGTTGGGAGGCCGATGCCTCTACCAAGCAGGATGTGTTTACTGTTACGCGGCAGCGCATAATCCAAACCGGCAACGGCTTTATTTCTTGGCCAGTAAAGATCGACGACGATTCGTACAGCTGGCAGTGGGGGTCGGTTGCCAATAAGCGCAGGGCAACGTTTGCAACCTACGATGGCAACTGGGGCACTATCGCAAAGCTGCAGGCCGAATATGAAAACAACGACCCTTCGAAGTTCAAGGGTTTTGGCTCTTTCAATATTGCCGATTTTGGCGGCCCCAAGGGCATGCAGGTTCAGTGTCTTTACCCGTGGGGTAGTCAGGGCAACATGCTGGGCACTTTCAAGGCAGAAAACAGCGATGGTGCTCAAATATCTGCCTTGTATCACATTGCTTTCGATGCAAAGAATTCGTGCACGCCAACGTTTACCCAGGTTGGCCCTAAAGAAGGCGTACCTGCCGATTTTGTTGTGGATGCAGGCGGGCACTTCCTCTTCTACGCTCAGAATACCGATGGCAAGGTTGGTCAAACCTATAACAGTGATGGCACGGTTGCCGAAGATGTTGTGGAACATAGGCATTGTATTATGGCAATTGCCCAGGTAGACGGCGTGTTTACCACTCCGTTTGTATTTGCCGAGGTAGACCACTTTGTAGACGATTTGGTTGCCAGCACGGTAAACGATTCCTACGTAACCTTTATGGCTTCTAGCGTGAAGGATATCGATAACAGCCTGGCCGATATTTACGACGTTCGCGTTCCGCTGGTTACCAGCCTTAACCCGGTAAAGCTTATCTGCAAAGAGCCCTTTGCGCTTTCGGGGGAAGAATGTGCGTTCCAGGTTGATATTCGCAACGACGGCAACCTGGTGGCAACGGCAGCAACGTTTACTTTGTACGATGCCGAAGATGGCAAGCAGGTGGGCGAGCCCCAGCGCTTGACGTTTGCCGATGCCCAGGTTTCTTTTACGGCCTCCGCAGGCGAAGAGGGCAATTACGATACAGCAGGGTTTAGCGAACAGCAGCAGAGCAGCCTGCTGGTGGCCAATAACGGCTCTGGTGCTGTTTTGCCTGGTCAAACTGTTTCGGTGGAGGTTTCATGCGATATTCCCGACACCTGGCATGACGCTAAGACGGTTTACGTAGTAATTTCCGACGTTGAAGTGGTGAATCCTACTGGCACTAAGCCTGGATTGTTCTCGAGCTTCCAGCTTGCATCGGCGGAGGATTTGCCAACCGAAAACCTTGAGGTTGGCTCTGTTGAGGCTGACAAAGATTCTTCCGCATCGGGCGAAGTGCGCGAGGTGGGCAAGGATAATCCTGCTAGCAGCGATGACGGCGATAGTGACCATAGCGGCACAGGCTCCAACGGTAATGATGCCGACGACGACACGGATGATGCCTCGGATTCCAAGAAGGGCATGGCTCGCACGTCCGACGACCTTGGAATGCTTGCGCCTGCAGTAGCTGCGGTGGCTGTAGCAGGGGCCAGCATGGCAGCCTATAGTCGCCGCCGAACCGAAATTGCTCGAGGTGATTTTGACGATGAATAGCCGCCTTAATTCTTTTCGCGGAAACTTGCATAAGTCATGGCGCCCTTACTTTGTTAAGGCAGCTCTGCTTGTGGCAGTGTTGCTTTTGCTGGGCAAATTTATGCCAGTAATGCCTGGGACTTTGGTGGCCGTTTGCTGGGCTGCTCTTAGTCTTTTGGCAACCATGGGCGTTATGTATCAAGTGGTGCTTCGTAAGGTCCATCGCAGCATGAAGTTTTCACAGCCCGGCGTTATTGGGTCCGTTAACAAAGGGCGCGTTTTTTACCTAATTGGTTCTTACTTGTTGTCGGCTGTGTGCGTTGCGGGCCTTCTTCTTGAAGCGCCCAGGTGGGATGTTTGGGTGTGGGCGCTTGTGTTGTTTTGCCTGCTGTTTTTCCCTGTAGCCCATAGGGTTGTATCCCATTTTGTTGAACGCGAATACGAGCCGCTATTTCGTAAGGGTGCTTCTGTACTGGGGGCTTGTGCTTTAACTACACTGGTAGCGCTTTTGCTTTATGCGGCTGTTGTTTGTGTTCAGCCAGCGGCATCGTACGGTTCGGTTCTGCAGGCGTTTACTTCTACCAGCGATCACTTTGCTGGTTCTCCTTCTGCGCTGTTGCGTGAAGTGGGAGTTTTTGCTTGGATTTCGGACTCTTCGATTAATTATGGTTTAGCTGTTTTCCATGGCTTGGCTGAGAGCTCCGTTCAGGTCTTGATTGCTTATATTGTTGTTCGCATCGTTCTTGTTGCTGCTGCTTTTTTGGGAATTGTTAACTTGTTTGCGGTATGCGCATTTACGCGCAAAGAACTGTTAAGCCCGTTCATGTCTTTGGAAGCAATAAAAGAAGACAAAAAGTATAAGCATTTACGGCCTAATTTTGGTTACGTAGTTACCGCTTGCGCACTGCCTGCGTTGCTGGTTGCGGCCTTTATTTATGCCGACGTTCGTGCTTCGACTGCCACTCAGACGCAAGAGTATAACTGGGCTCAAGGCATTGCACGCGAAGTGGCTGGCCAGACGGTCTACGATATGGACGGCGCTTATTACGACAGAGAGCAAATCGATTCATTGCTCAATGATGTAGATCGTAACAACATAACGGGCGAACTTGGCCCATTGGGCAAGAGTGCTGAAGACCTGCGTAGCTCTTTGGGCCGTTTCTTCAACGATCCATCGGCTAAAGTGAATAGCTATCTAGATTGGTATTTTGAGTTATCGGGAGATGCCGAAAGCTTGGCCTCTATGCGCAGCTCGAGCGTAGAAGAGGTTTTGAGCAGCCGTTTCGTTTCGGATGCATTAGGCGATGATGCAGTGGATTTAGAGAATGCTCTTCAGGCATACATCGAACAGGCCTCTAGTTGTAAAAACCAGATTGAAGGCAGGCTTTCTTCTTGCAAGGTTGAAGTTCCCGAAGACAAACAATGGTTGCTCGATGCTAAGGAAATAGCCTCTGATAACCGCTTAAAAACCGTGTACGGGAAAGCTCGGGAAATGCTAGACGCTGCAGAACAAGCCAATGGCGGCTCGTTGCAGGGGAGCGGTAAGGCTCTGCTGGAGCATCGCATTAAAACCGCTGTTTTAAATTCCAGCGAGTTTGAAAGCATGAAGCAGTTTGCCCAAAAGCTGTGCGACTCTTCGAGTGGCTTCCTATCGGTACCCGCTAACAGCATCGAAGCGTTTGGTAATTCGCTGGTTAATCGTGATGGATACAGGTCCGGCCTTCAGGAGTGCCTCAACCATTGCAAAGAGGATATCGAAGGGCTAATCCTAGAGTCTTAATTGGATGGCCTTCTAACCTTTATTGGCCTTTGTGCGCTTTAACCAGCTTTAGGATGGTTTGCACTACCAGCTTGCTATCCAAAGGTTTGGAGATGTGCTCATCCATGCCAGCTTTACGCGCAGCAATTTTATCTTCGGTAAAAGCGTTGGCGGTCATGGCGATAATCGGCAGCTTCTTAGCATCGGGCCTGTTCAGCGCCCTGATGGCGGCCGTGGCTTCAAAACCGTCCATCACCGGCATCATAACGTCCATAAGCACAGCATCAAATGTTCCCGCATCGGTTGCGGCAACAACATCCAATGCCTCTTTGCCATTGCTGGCCTTGGTGATGGTAGCGCCTTCTTCAGTGAGCAGGAACTCGGCAATTTCCATGTTCAAGTCGTTGTCTTCAACCAGCAGGATATTCATACCCGAAAGCGGATTGCTGGGCATGTCTTCGGCGGTAACGTTGTCTGTAGCCGCATTCTGGTCAACTTCCAGGGGAAGTATGACCTCAAACGTGGTGCCAACCCCTTGCTCGCTTTCGAACGTGATGGTGCCACCTATTTTTTCGACAATGCTCTTGGTGATGGGCATGCCCAAACCAGTACCGTTGTAGTTCGAGCGAGCGGTTTCGCTTTCCTGCGCAAATGGCTCAAATACATGCTTTTGGAATTCAGGGCTCATGCCGATTCCCGTATCTTTGCACCTGAACAAAATGGTGGCAATGCCATTTTCAAAAGCGGTTTCTTTGCAGGTGAAATAAATTTTGCCATGCTGCTTGTTGTATTTGACGGCGTTGCTCATGATGTTCATGAGCATGCGTTTCACATGGGCCGGGCTACCAATTAAGTTTTGGTGCGGCGCATTGCAATCTTGCTGAATAATCTCGACGTCCAACTCGCGAGCTTGCTGCTCGGTTGCGCTGAAAACCTCAATAGCCACATTGGCTAGGCTGAACGGTACATGATCGAGCGTAATGGTGCCCGATTCCAGCTTGCTCATATCTAATACTTCGTTGATAAGCTCCAGCAGCAGGTTGGAAGATTCGCGAATTTTCTTACGGCATTCATTTTGCTTGGAAATGTCATCGGCGAATTTGTCGGCAATATCCAGCATGCCGCGGATGCCGTTTAACGGCGTACGAACATCGTGGCTCATGCGCTGCAAAAATTCGGTTTTAGCGCGGTTGGCCTGCTCGGCTTCTTCCATGGCCTGTTGCATGCGTACCCGGGCATCTTCTGCGGCTTTTTGATCGTCAATGCAGCGGGATACTGAAATACCCTTAACGCTGGTTTCGGTGCATTCGCTGCAAATTACGCGGGTATCCATCCAATGCACCAAGCCGTCGTCGCCCCATTGGGGGTGCTGCAAAGTAAGCTCGGTTTTGCCCTCGCGGAAGGCTTTTATGGTTGCTTCGCGGTTGAACAAATCCCAAAAAGCCTTCGATGCGGCTTCGTCGGGAATGGTAGAGGCGCCAACTTTTATAAGTTCGTCGATGGTGCCCGACCAATCGGCGGTTTTGTTAACGAAGTCTTCGTACTCAAGCATGTGATAGTAGTTGGCAAGGTAGTCCATCGAAATTGCTAGAGGATACATTACGCCCATTGCGGCAGCGTACTGCTTTGCCTGTGCGTTAATTCGCTGCTCTTCTTTAAGGTTGGCAAGGGCTTGAGCAAGCTCTTCGGCTTTGCGTTCTTTATCCAAAACATCTTCTTTGATGTTTCGGAATACGCACATGCAAACGCCGTGCTCATCGGTGGGGAAGGCTTCAACATTAAGATATCGGTCGTATTCCTTAAACACCGAATCGAAGGTGATGGTTGCGCCCTCGTAGGCCGATTTGTAGAAGGTTTCCAAGTCGTGCTTGCTGCCTTCTGGGAATAGGGTTAAGAACCTGCTGCCTATTAGCTCATTTTTAGACAGGTTGCCAAACTTCAGCAGCGCCTCATTGCAATCGATAAAGGTGTAGTCACAAGGCTTGCCTGCTTCATCGAGCTCAACCTTCATAAGCGCATAAGCATAAGGGTAGGATTCATCTACCTTGATGAAGTAGCCTTCTTTGGTGTTTGCCTTGGAAATCATTGGTGCCCCTCCTTGAAACCAGCATGGTTAAGGAACATTGGCACGCTGGAATACTTTAGTAATTCTATCGTATTTGCGCTGGTGCACTCTGTGGCACATTAAGCCAAAAGTTGAAGAGGCTATTTGCGCGTTGGCCTTAGCTCTTTGTCTTGCGCGAATGGGATGCATCAGGGGCTCGGTACGTTATGGCGGCAAAGGTTCGAATCGCAATGCTTCGAATGCAGCGTGCTTGTTGCGCGTAGCGGTGCGCAGGCCCAAAGCGCATTATTTGGCTCGATAATGGATGGTTCCTTGCTGGTTGGTGGTGCGTTCAAGCGCACCGGTGTCGGCCAGATATTCGAGCAGTGAAAACGTCATGGCAAAACGACGCACCTTCATGCCAAATTCCAAGCTATCGAACGACCCATGCGAATTTTGGGCCGCGGCGGCAACATCCATTACCGTGGCGCTACCAAGTTGGCTAACAATTTGGCGGCGCTTGGCCAGAGGTTTGTCGAACTTGGCAATCATGTAGTCGTAGAACTTGCAGATGGCTTCTTTGCCATGTAGCGGTTCATGGTGCGACATGTACACGGTTTCGAATTCGGCGGCCTTTAGCATGGGGAAGGTATCGAAAAAGCGGGCAAGCAAATGGTCGTTGCGGCCAAATTGCATCATTGAGGGAGCGGCATCGATGATGTGATCGCCGCCGAACAATACTTTGCGCTGCATATCGGCAATGCAGATGTGCTCAAAGGCATGCCCTGGGGTTTCCAACGCCGTTAAGTTCCATCCGCCGCAGGGTATCTTGTCGCCCGTATGCAGTTCAACGGCTTTGGTGCCTTCGGGGTAACCGCAGTCGGTAATGTGGTGCAGGGTTGCTTGCAGTGGCCCCCAAAGCTCTGGCTGGTTTAGGGCTTCGGGCCAACCAATGGCCAGGGCAAAGTCTTTGCAGGCTTCGGCATCAAGCGTATGAAGCGGGCCATGGTATACCGTGGATCCGCCCTGGTTTAGGAAGTAGCCCATATTGCCTGCATGGTCGGGGTGGAAATGCGTCATGGCTACATCAACATTGCCCCAGGTTTCACCTGCGGTTTCAAGCATCGCGTCTAAGTGTTGGCTGCTGGTAAGCTGCGGGTGTCCCAGATCTACGAATAGGGCGCGGCCTTCGGGCCCATGCAGAAGATAGCGGTCAATGCGGTCGGTGAAGTAATAGTTTTTTAGGCTGTATACCGTATGCACCAAACCGGGCAGAGGCTGCTCAGTTTGTTCCAGCTTGTATGTGACGTTATCCATCAGGCTGTCCAGCTCGCTGGAATCGGCGGTGGAACTGCTGAAGGTATCGTTTTTGGCGGAAGGTCCAATGCCCTGTGTGTGTTTGCGCTCGGTGCTGATCATGGTGCCTCTCTTTCGCATTCCATAATACGCCGCAGGCTTTGTTTGGGTAATGCCCTGCAGCTTTGGTTTTGTGTGATAGCACCAGGTGCCCTCCAAGCCATGTCCCGTAGAGTTGGCTTGCGCAGCGTATCCCCTCGGTTGGGGCCGCGCGCAAAACAAAAGGCCCGAAGATAACTTCGGGCCTTAACAAGGCGGTATGCTAAGTGATCCTAGAGCTCTACGCGCCCAAATTTTGCCAGCAATTCGGATGCGGCAGCACAGGCCTCGCAGTTGCAGAACTTGGCCCCTTCAGCTTTACGCTGCTGCTGCATAGCCAAAAAGCCTGCAGCGGCCTCTTCGCCCATGAGCTCTTTTGCAGGGCCCTGCGCAAAAGCGATAACGCCATCGATGGTGGTAGGGCGGCCTTCCATAACGTCCAGGAACTGCTTGGTTGCAGCTTCAACGGCGGCTTCACTGCTATCGGCTGCTACGGCCTGCTTCCATGCGTTTGCGGCATCTTTGGTTACCTGCGTGCTGGTGTCGGCGTTTGCCAGGATGTTGGCCTTTTCGGCCACGAAATCAAAGAGCTCTTTTTCCATGATGGTGTTCCTTTCGTTTGGGTAGGGAATGCCAGTTGGGCAACTCCGCACCTTCTATCTTGGCATTGTTCCAGCGGCAGAAAAAGTAGTTACTTTCAAGTAATTGAGCCGTTGCTTTTAGCGTTGTTCAGCCGCTATAATCCTCAATCGAACTTTGGTGAGCGTGCTTTTAAACGAGTCGCTTTTAGGGCCAAGCGCCCATTCCTCGTGCCAGCTTGCCGGGTCTCTGAATTGCATTCAGGGCAGGCACCGCGCATAGGAAAGGATCCTCTTTATGCAACAGAATATTAAGCTTGTGCCACTGCTGGTGGTTTTGTACGGCAGTGCGTTTTTGGCTGGTTTTAACGAAAACCTTATGAACATGGCGCTCATGTCTATCATGGCCGATTACGGCATTGATTCGGTGCTTGTTCAGTGGACGGTTACCGGATACATGATTGTTGCCACAGTTGTGGTTATGAGCATGGCGTTTATGTACCGTCGCATAAAGCTGCGTACGCTTTATTTTGCAGCGGCGGCCTTTACTTTGGTGGGCTCGCTCATTGGCCTTTTAGCGCCAAATTTTGCCTTACTTATGTTTGGCCGTGTTGTTCAGGCAATCGGTAGTGGCATCTTCATTCCATTGATGATGAATACCGTTTTGGTGGTTACGCCAAAAAACAAAATCGCCACTTATGTTTCTATCGGCGGTTGCATGATTACCTTTGGTCCGGCCTTGGCTCCGGTTGTGTGCGGCGGCGTTGTTACTGCGTTTGGTTGGCACGCTATTTTTGCCGTACCGCTTGTTGCTATGGCGGCGCTAGCTGTTATTGCAGTGCCTTCGGTTCAAAACTTGAAGAACTACGACGTGCATCTTGATGTATTGTCCGTTGTGCTTTCCACCGTGTTCTTGTGCACTTTGAGCTTGGGCTTGGTGCAGCTTACCATCGATGCGCTGGTGGCTGGTGTTTCGCTGGTGGTGGCTGTGGCTTCAGCGATTTGGTTTGTGGTGCGTCAAACCCGCTGCAAGCATCCGCTTATCGACATTACCCCTATGAAGAGCCGCGCTTTTTGGCCTTCCATTGTGCTTACGACCATCGCCATGATGGGCAGCTTTAGCTGCAGCGTTCTGTTGCCGCTTTATTTGGAAGGCGCTATTGGGCTTACGGCATTTGTTGCTGGCCTTATTATTCTGGTTCCGGTGTTGGGTAATGCAGGCACTTCGCTATTAGGCGGTCGCATTATGGACAAGCATGGCGAATGGCCGTTGCTTCCCGCTGGCTTTGCCGTGGTTGCTGTGGGCTTTGGCCTGATGGCGTTATTCTCGCAGGCCATGAGTTTGCCTTGGATGTTTGCTGGTGCCTTCTTGGTTATGTCGGGCACCGGTTTGGTGTTTTCGCCTTCGCAATCGGCGGGCTTCAAAACGCTTACGCCTGAGCAAAACCCCTTCGGCGTTGCGCTTTCCACCACGTTCGTACAGATTGCTGCCTGTATTGCACCTTCGTTGTACACAGGTTTGCTTTCCACCGCGCAGGGCAATGCTTTGGCCAGTGGCGCAACAGAGCAAATGGCTATGGCGGTTGGTTACGCCATGCCTATGTTTGTTGCATTCTTTGTTGCGGCCGCAGGCAGCGTGATTGGCGTTCTGTATGCTCGCGCTGCTTTGAAGCGTGCAGCATCTGCAAAAGCCCAGCTTGCCGCCGAGCCTGCCTCGGAGCGCCCGTTGGCACACCTTGTTCATCCTGAGCCTTACACTTTGCCTGTCACTGCGCCTGTGCATGAGGTGATGCGCTTGTTTGTTGAACGCAAGATTGGTGGATTGCCTCTGGTGGATGAAAAAGGCCGTCCTGCAGGTTTTGTATCGGATGGCGATGTAATGCGCTTTTTGGCCGATAAGCACCCAGTGGTGGGTAGCGCCTATGCGCTTGTGCAGGCAGCTAATAGCAAAACGCTCGATGAGCGAATGCATGAGCTTATGCACTTGCCTGTTGGTGAAATCGCAACGGACAAGCTTGTTTCATTGGATGCCGACTCTACGTTTGAGGAAGCCTGCTCGCTGCTTTCTTCCCAGAAATTGAAGAAGGTGCCGGTGGTACGTGCGGGCAAGATCATAGGCACCATCAATCGAAGCGACGTTATTCGCTACGCTATGGAGCGCAGCTTGGCCAGCATGTAGGGTAGGGGAGCTCGTTTTGCCCGATGGCAGCCGCGCGAATTGAATAAGACCTTGCAGAAACTAAGACGTTGAGGAAATGCGGTGCTATGCGCCGTATTTCTTTTTGTAGTCTTCGCCCCATTCGCGCATAGATTTAAGGATAGGACCCAGGCTTTCGCCTAGCTGGGTAAGGGAATACTCAACGCGAGGCGGAACTTCGGCATACACTTCACGGTGCACTAGCCCGCTTTCTTCCATGGCGCGCAGCTTGGTAGTGAGAACCTTTTGCGAAACGTTGCCCACCGATTTGCGCAGCTCGCCAAAACGTTTGGTGCCATCCATTAAATCGCGCAGGATAAGCACCTTCCATTTATCACCAATAAGGGTAAGGGTGGTTTCTACTGGGCACGCGGGAAGCTGTAGCTTGGTTGTTTGTTCTGTCATCGCAAATCCTCCAAAAGTTTCGGGCGAATGTCTGTTTTGTAAAAAAGCCTGATACGTGGCATTGGTTACCAGCAGGTAAGTGCCTATAGTTCCCAAAAGGTAACTACAGAACTTTATTGTGCCTACTTTACCTAAGGGATGTACGGAGATTTTATAGTACCTGCGAAAGGAAAACAAAACTTTCGAAGACCGAACCAGTTGGAGGTAATCAAAATGAACAAGGTCGTTGAATTCTTGCAGGAAAACCCCGTACAGTATCTGGCCACCGTTGGCACCGACGGTAAGGCAAAGTGCCGCCCCTTCATGTTCTCGGGCGAAATGGACGGTAAGCTGTGGTTCTGCACCAACAGCACCAAAGATGTTTATAAGGACATGCAGGCAAACCCCGAAATCGAAATTTCTGTTTCTAGCCCCGACTATGCTTGGATTCGCCTGCACGGCAAGGCAGTGTTTGAAAACAACATGGCTGCTAAGGAAATGTGCATCCAGAACCCTATTGTTAAGAGCCAGTACGGTGAAGCCACTAACCCTATCTTTGAGGTGTTCTACCTGGAAAATGCTCATGGCGTAATCGCCGACTTCTCGGGCAACCCTCCTTACGAGTTCTAAACTGCATTTACTCACCGAACTTTCAGGAAGGCGGAATGGGCTATGAATCAAAGCGAACGACGAGAATTTCTTATTCAGCATTTGCTTGCTGAGAGGGAAGAGTATCGCGGAATGGCCGTTCCGGAAGTCCAGGAAGAACAGCGCGCATTGCTGCGGGGGCTTATGAATGTACGCGCCCCGCAGCGTGCGAGTGCTGAATTTTTGCAAGTGCAGGATGAGTACTTGCAAGAAGAGATTGCAGCAAAGGGCATTACCGATGTTGCGTGCTTGCGCCCGGAGCGCCCGGGCGTGTGTCTGTGGCAAGGCGACATTACAACTCTTAAGTGCGATGCCATAGTTAACGCCGCCAACAGTGGCATGACCGGTTGCTATGTGCCCAACCATAAATGCATCGATAACGCTATTCATACTTTTGCGGGTGTTGAGTTGCGCTATGAGTGCAGCAAGCTTATGAGTGCGCAAGGCTGCCCTGAGCCAACGGGCAAAGCCAAGATCACGCCTGCGTTTAACCTGCCAAGCAAATACGTGTTGCATACGGTTGGGCCCATCGTTGGTGGCAGTGTTACGCAGCGCGATAAAGACCTTTTGGCATCGTGCTATCGCAGCTGCTTGGAGCTAGCGGCGCAAAACAATTTGGAAAGCCTGGCGTTCTGCTGCATTTCTACCGGGGAATTTCACTTCCCCAATAGCCTGGCTGCGCAGATTGCGGTGCGTGAGGTAATTGAATTTTTGGGCCAAGAAACAAGCGTGAAGAAAGTGGTGTTCAATGTTTTCAAGAGTTTGGACAAAGCCATCTACGAAGACCTATTGCGAGCTTGTTAGCGAACTTGGCCAGGTTTTGGAGCAGGCCGATACGGTGATAATTGGCGCAGGCTCGGGACTTTCTACCGCAGCCGGTTTTACCTATTCGGGGGCTCGATTTGAAGAGCATTTTTCCGACTTTGCAAAAAAGTACGGCATAACCGACATGTATTCGGGTGGCTTTTTGCCTTTTACTTCGCTGGAGGAATTTTGGGCATATTGGAGCCGCTACATTCTTATAAACCGCTATGAAGATGCGCCTGTGCCGGCATACGAAGCACTTTTGAAGCTGGTGAATGGCAAGGACTATTTCGTGATCACTACCAATGTGGATCATTGCTTTCAAAAGGCGGGCTTTGATAAGAAGCGCCTGTTTTATACGCAGGGCGACTACGGTCTGTTTCAGTGCAGTGAACCTTGCTGCCAAGAAACGTTCGATAACGAAGCTCAGGTGCGTGAAATGGCAGCAAGGCAGCAGGGAATGCGCATTCCTTCTGAGCTTGTTCCGAAGTGTCCGCATTGCGGAAGGCCGATGACTACCAACCTGCGATGCGATAACAGCTTTGTTGAGGATGAAGGTTGGCACCAGGCTGCTGAGCGTTATCGGAACTTCTTGCGAACCCGTAGGGGAGGAAAGACCCTTTACTTGGAGCTGGGCGTTGGCTTTAACACGCCAGTAATTATTAAGTATCCGTTTTGGCAGATGACGGCTGCGAACCCAGATGCAACGTATGCGTGCATAAATATGGGCGAGGCCGCTTGCCCCTCAGATATCGAGCATCAATCCATTTGCATAGACGCGGACATTTATGGTGTACTGCGCGATTTGCTGAAGGGTGAAACGCGGGAATAGTTCGCTTTAGCTTTGCTCGGGCAGAAGGCTTTGCTCGAGCAAGATGCTTTTGATGGGCGCAATACGAAGCCGGAAGGGCTGGGCAGATCTACAGGGTTTTCTTTCTGTTCGGCTAGGTTGTTTCCACTCGATCCATTCTGCATGTTTGCTTATTGCGCACCTATCCTGGTTACGGCAATTTCATGTTTGCGCGGTTTCTCGCTGCCGGCGCCGTAGCCAAGCGAGATGCACATCACCGAAGCTAATTTGACGAAGGACCTGCGCACGCTTGAGGCGCACGGCATTATCCATAGGGAAGTGTATCCGGTGGTTCCCCCGAAGGTGGAGTATTCGCTTACCGAGGCAGGCAGGGAGTTTCTGCCAATCTTGGACGCATTGAATTCCTGGGCCGATAAGTACACACAGGCGCCAGAGGAATAAATATGTCGCGTCTCGCATGTCCTCGGTCCTGGGGATGACGCGGCGATTACGACGGCTACAAGTAAGTCGTGGAGCTGTCGCGATTCCGTGGCATCGTCGCGACCACCGACATCGACCTGTCGGAGGGCGTGACGGGGTCTGCCTACGTGAACGTTCGCAACCACGCCATCCTCGAGGGGACGCTCCTTCGGTTGATACAGCTGTTACATGTGTTACACTTGTAACACGTTAAGGAACCGAGAGACGGGGGTGGCAGGCTTG
>CAVFVF010000002.1:0-12736 GCA_963625925.1 Eggerthellaceae bacterium
ATGAACCGCCTAACTCCACCGAGCACAAAGCGCCATTTGTGAATTTATGAAGATACGATTCATATACGGGGAGTACCATCGAATTTGTACTTGAGTTGAAAGAAGGCCTGTATGCCCTACGAAGTTGGCGAATACGTTGTTTATTCCTCTTTGGGGATCTGCCAGGTACTCGAGAACGATGCACATGTTTCCCTTGCTGGCGACGAAAACGAGCTTTACTACATTCTTGCTCCGATTGAACAGCGCCTAGGAAAAGCCTATGTGCCGCATTCCCGAAGCACCGAGCTTCGCCCCCTACTTAATAAAGAAGAAGCGCTTGGTGCGCTGGATAAGTCTATTGACTTGGAGCCGGATGACTATCAAGACACCAACTCTCATTTGGTGATGGACCACTTCCGCGAGCTTATTCGTTCCAACGACTTTCTTTCGTTGCTGTTGGTTTGCAAATCGATGAATTTACGCATTGCCGAACAGCAAAACAAGAAGCACGGAGCTTCGCTTACCTATAAAAGGCTACTCGATGATGCACGCCGGCGTGTGTATGGCGAGCTTTCTGTTGTGCTGAGCATGGACATTGAAGAAGTGCCCTCTTTTGTGCAGGATTACCTGCAAAAGCATTCAGCATAAAAGCTTTTTGACGGCTTGCTTGCTGCAGCCTGCAACGCAGCTACATTTGCTTTCTATATAACAGCGTCCGCTGGGATTAGACCCGAGCGGACACTAAAGCTGCAGGCGCGATTCGATTGCGCGCCCAAGGGTTACCTCGTCGGCGAATTCCAAATCGCCGCCAACAGGCAGGCCGCTGGCAAGACGCGATACGGTAACGCCAAGCGGCTTGATAAGACGAGCAAGATAGCTTGCTGTGGTTTCGCCTTCGATGTTGGGGTTGGTGGCAAGGATTACTTCCTTGATTCCAGCATCGTTTAAGCGAGCCATAAGTTCTGCCACATGCAACTGCTCAGGACCAATGCCTTCAAGCGGAGAAAGCGCTCCGCCAAGCACGTGATAGACGCCATTGAAGGAGCCGGTTCGCTCGATAGGCGGAATGTCGCGTGGTTCGGAAACCACGCATACCGTTGAATGGTCGCGCTTGGTGGAGGCGCAAATATCGCAAAGGTCGTCCTGTGCGTAATTGAAGCACTGCGAGCAGAAATGGACCGTTTCCTTTACCTCGACAATCGCATTGGCCAAGCGGACGGCGTCAGCTTTGTCTTGGTTGAGCACCCAATAGACAATTCGCTGCGCCGATTTGGGGCCGATGCCGGGCAAGCGCTCAAATTCATCAAGCAGCTTCTGTATGGCAGAAGAGGCGTTCACGAAAGTGGACTACCTCATACCCGGAACGTTCATGCCGCCCGTTACGGACTGCATGCGGGCGTTGCTCATTGCATCGACGCCGCGAAGGGCCTCATTCACTGCAGCAACAACCATATCCTGCAGCATGTCGGCGTCTTCGGGGTCGATTGCTTCAGGGTCGATGGAGATGGATTCGATGCTCATGTCGCCACGGGCAACAGCGGAAACCATGCCGCCACCAGCCGTACCGGTAAAGGTCATCTCGGCAATTTCAGACTGAGCCTTCTGAAGTTCCTTTTGCATCTTCTGCGCCTGGCGCATCATCTGCTGCATGTTCATTCCCATGGTTCTCCTTTGTTCTAAGCGCGTGGGTTACGCGCGGTTATTCCGTTTGCAATTGTAGCGAAGGCGGCTGGCTAGTTCGAGAGCTTCTGGAACTTTATGCCAGGGCCAAAGCTTTCGGTAAGCATGTTTTTGAGCTGCTCGTCTTCAGCGGAAGCAGATGCTGAATCCTGTTGGACGGGAGCCTGCGCTGTAGGCGTAACAGCTGGCGCTGGTTGTGGAGCGGCAGAAACGTCAGGCCCTGCAGAAGCAGCAGGCTGAACTGCAGAGACTGCAGGTTGTGACCGCGGTACAGCATCGTAGGCGCCATCGTAGCTTTCAGGCGGCATGGCGTCGTAAGCATCAAGCGGAACCTCATCGTACGGAACGGGATCGGGCTCGGGAGCGATGGGCGCGGGCTGAGGGGCCGGCGCAGATGCGGGGGTTTGCGCAGCTGGAGCAGCAGGCTGCGGCGCTGGGGCTGCTTGCTGAGCCGGTGCTGGGGCTTGCTGGGCCGGCGCTGGGGCTGGGCGCGAATCTGGCTGAGACGCAGCAGGAGCCTGAGCGGGCACAGAAGCTTGATGCTGATCAAAAGCAGCAGGCTGAACAGGAGCGGGCTGCTGCGATACCGGTTGAGCAACTGGTGCGGTTGCTGCAATGGGCGCAGGCTGAGCAACTGGTGCGGTTGCTGCAATGGGCGCAGGCTGAGGGGCCGGCGCGGGAGTTTGTGCAGCTGGAGCAGCAGGCTTAGGCGCTGCGGGTTGTGCGGCCGAAGCGGCAGCAAAGGGGCCTGGCGCTGGGGCCGAGCCGCCAGCAAGTGCCAGACGAAACGGTACGTTGCCGCCTGCTACCTGGGCAATGGTCTGCCCAAGCAAGCTTTGGACCTCTGGCTTTTGGGCTGCGGTATAGGCAAAGCCGCTGTCCTTGCCGAATTCAACCACAATGCCCTGGCCGTTAGCTTCGGGTGAAACCTTGGCGTTCATGAACAAAACGCCTCGAGCAGGATTGATTTTGCGCAGCTGCGCGGTAACCGAATGCCACAAGCGTTGAAGAGCTGCAGGGTTGGAAAGGTCGACTTGAGCGGTCATGCCAACTGCAGGCTGGGCAGGCGCAACGGCAGGTTGCGGCGCCACGGGGGCTTGCTGGGCCGGCGCTGCGGCGGGCTGGGCCGAAGCCACAGGCTGAGAAACTGCAGGCTGAGCGCTTGCAGCGGGTTGAGCCGAAACAGGCTGTGCGGGTGCGGCCTGAGCGGGCACTACAGGTTGCGCAGGTGCAGGCGCAGGCTGGGAAACCGCCGCGGACACAGGCTGCGCGGCAGGCTGCGGCGCAGGTGCGGGTGCAGGCTGAGCAACAGGGGCCGGCGCAGCAGCACCGGAAGCAAGTTTCATCTCGAGCGCTTCGATGCGCTCGGCCAGAGCATCGAGCGTTAGGTCGGACTCGGGGCGAATCATACGCGTAAGAGCAATTTCGAAGGCAAGGCGCGGGTTGCTGGCCGAGCGAAGCTCTTTAGAAACGTCTCCTAAAACAGTGAGCATACGGGCCAGGCGCGCTTCACCGTACAGCGGAAGCTGCTCGGTCATGGTTTTGCGAGTAGCTTCGCTAATATCGAGCTCAACCTCGATACCGGCCATGGAAAGCAGGTACATGGTGCGCACGTATTCGGCGAAATCTTGCACAAACTGCGCCAGATCGGCGCCCGTTTCCACATACCCGGCCAACCAATTGAAGCAGGCAACGGCATCGCGCTTGCCAATGGCAACCACGATTTCGGAAAGATCGGTGTCGTCGAGCGAACCCAACAGGTTCTGCGCGCCTTCAAGCGTTACATGGCCTGCATCAAAAGCGATAAGCTGCTCGAGCGAGGTGAGGGCGTTGCGCATGCCGCCTTCAGCACGATGAGCAATAAGCTCCAATGCTTCGGGCTCGAATTCGACGCCTTCCTTTACACAGACCGCACCCAAACGCGAAACGATGGACTCCATCGAAATGCGGTGGAAATCGAAGCGCTGGCAGCGCGACTGGATGGTTTCGGGCACCTTCTGCGGATCGGTAGTGGCCAAAATGAACACCACATGCGCGGGAGGCTCTTCGATAGTTTTAAGGAGCGCGTTAAACGCCGCCGACGAGAGCATATGAACCTCGTCGATGATGTAAATCTTCCATTTGCCGCGCGTGGGCGCGTAGCTTACACGACTGATGATTTCTTCACGTACGTTTTCGACGCCCGTACGGCTTGCTGCGTCGAGCTCGTACACATCGGGGTGTGTGCCCTGGGCGATAGCCTGACATTCTTCACACGTACCATCGGGCTCAATAGTGGGGCCGTTTTGACACAACAGGGCCTTGGCCAGAATTCGAGCCGTAGTGGTTTTGCCCGTACCGCGCGGACCGCAGAACAAGTAGGCGTGCGACACCTTGTTTTGCTCGATGGCGTTTTTCAGCGTGCGCTCAATATGTTCCTGCCCAACGACATCGGCAAACGTTGTTGGGCGATATTTGCGATACAGAGCTTCCATACGCTGAGCCTCCTAATAAAAGGCCGGGCGAACCCGGGCCTTGAAAATGGTGAAGCACCGATGACGATGCGTGTTGTTTTACCCGAGTAGCTATTTTAGCGGATGGCTATTTAGCGGGGGTTTCCTCTTCTGCAGAAGCATGCTTGGCGCGGGAAAGACGCTCGGCCTCAACCGCGGTTTGAAGTTCGAAATCCTTCTTGCCGCTTTTGCGCGAGGCGATGGCAGCCTTAATGGCGCCGATGAGGGCAGGTGCAACAGAAACAGCCACGATGCCCAAAACGATGATTTCGAAATGCTGCTGAACAAACGGAACGCCGCCAAAGAAGTAGCCCACCAGCACAAACAGCGATACCCAAGAAATGCCGCCGATGCAATTGAACAGGGTGAACTTAGCAAAGTTCATATGGCCCGTGCCTGCGATGAACGGAGCGAACGTGCGGAAAAAAGGCATGAAGCGCGTGATGACGATGGTAAGGCCGCCAAACTTTTCGAAGAAATGATCGAGCTTGGCCATGCGTTCGGGGGTGAGGGCCTTAATCTTGCCCGAGTCGATGATGCGCGTACCGAAGAAGCGGGCGATCCAATAGTTGGAAGTGTTGCCCAGAATAGCTGCCGCATAGAACACGATGAGCGTTGCAGCAAGGTTAAGGCCACCGCCATCGGCAGAGAACACACCTGCAGCAAACAAGAGCGAGTCGCCCGGAAGGAACGGGAAGAATACCAGGCCCGTTTCGATAAACACGATAAGGAACAACGGGGTGTATACCCAAAAAGCGCCCAGGGTAACAATCCAGCCGGCGATAGCACCACGCGGATCGCGCAAAAGGCTAACGAAGAAATTGATGATTTCCATGCGGTCCTTTTCGGTTGGCTGCAAGTCAGCAGCAGTTAAAAGCAGGTGAACACAAATTTCGCCGATCGGATGACCGGCGAAACAGAAGTATCTCGAAAAGGCCTGGGCGCTCGTCAGCGGTCCCTTATGGCTGCTTCCTCCCGGACCTGACCAGGTTCAGAACTTGGCGCCGCCCAAGCCCTTTCGAGATACTCTCAACGTTGCAAAGTATATACGCCCTACCCCGCTGCGCTTATGCGCCAACGTCGTTGCCCATTAAAAGTGCACAGGATAGCTGCAGCTGAGGATTTATTGAGCGCGCCAAGCTTCTTTGATGGCGCCAATACCGTAGAGGCTGCCGCAGAAGCAAATGGGGAGCTTGCCCTGTGCAAGCTGCAGGGCAACGTTCACAGCCCCTTCGGCCGAAGGGGCTTCCACAACCTGGGGGTGCACTTCGATCTGCGCCGCATCCACGGCAAACTGCACGGCCTGGGCCAGCTGAGCAGCAGAAAGTGCGCGTGGGTTTTCTGGCGCGTAGCAAACAAAAGCGCTGGCAAGTGGCGCCAAAAATTCAAGCATAGGAGCGTAGTCTTTGTCGGCCATAACGCCAACCGCAAACACCACGCTGCCCGGAGCATAGCGCTGGCGCAGTTCTTTGCCGAGCGCGCGAATGGCGTGATAGTTGTGTGCGCCATCAACCACAACATCGGGGTTGCGACGCAAAAATTCAAAGCGGCCCGGCCAAGAAGCCGCAGCAAGCCCTGCAAAAATAGCCTGCGTGGGAATTTTCCAGCCTTTTTGCTGAAGCGCCTGGCAAATGCTAATGGCAACTGCGGCGTTGGTGCGCTGGTAGAGACCCTGCAGCGCAACCGACAAATGCTCGAGGCCGCCAAAGCTGAAGTCTTCGTTGTTGCCGAAAATTTCAGCCTCTTCAACAAAGTGAATGGGCGCGACGCATTCGGCAGCGCGAGCCTCCAGGACCTGGCGCGATTCAGGCTCTTGCGGAGCGCTTACGCACAGGCAGCCAGGCTTGATGATGCCCGCCTTTTCGCCCGCGATTTCTTTTAGAGTCGAGCCCAACATGGCGCAATGATCAAACGAAATAGGAGCAAAAGCGCACACCTCGGGCGCATCGATGATGTTGGTGGAATCGAGCTTACCGCCAAGACCCACTTCGCACACAACAATGTCGCAGCTCTGCTGAGCAAAATGCAGAAAAGCCACCGCAGTCATGAGCTCGAATTCGGTGGGATGATTTTCCATTGCCTCGGCAACATCACGCACAGCAAGTGTTACCTGAGTAAGCTCGGGCAAGGTTATTTCTTCGCCGTTAATGCGAATGCGCTCTTCGAATCGTTCGATGTACGGACTGGTAAACAGACCAACCTTGTAACCCGCTTCGGCCAAAATACTGGCCGTGAATGCGCAGGTAGAGCCTTTGCCGTTGGTGCCGGCAACATGCACAAAGCGCAATTTGCTTTGTGGATTGCCCAGGCCTTCAAGCAGTTCAGCAATGCGTTCCAGCCCCAAGCTCATGGTGCGCCAACGGGGCTGGTTGATATACGCAACAGGATCAAGCATGCGATGTCCAGTCCTTGCCCACTACAACCTGCAGGTTGGTGGAAAGGCTGTAATAAACACCAGCAGAAACGGTGCGACCCACTCCCAAGGCCTTAACAGCGGCTTCGGCGGCGGTCTTGTCTTCGGCGCTGCGGTAGATTACCAACGTTTCGTCGTAAACGAACGATTCGGCGTTGCCCGTTTCCTTGATAGAGAAACCAGCGCCCTGCAAAATGGAAGCGGCCTGAGCACTATAGCCATCGGCACCGGCACCGTTTAGCACGATTACCTGATACTTCGAAGGATCTACCCCGCTGGTGTCTACCGAAACATCCATAGCGCTACCGCTGCGGAATTGCTCGTACATCTGCGAGGCGGTGGTGCTGTTAACCGACCAGTACACCTGCGAACCGTTTGTAGACTGGCTACCGGGAACGGTATCTGCGCGCAATTCGGCGCGCTCAAACACATTGGCGAGCGTAGACATATCGTCATAGCTCAAATCGGTTTTGATGTTATTGGCAATGTTGTCGGCGCTGGTGACGAACGACAAACCGCCCTTTTCCTTAATTGCGGAAATGAACTGCTGGAACACTTCGTTTTGCACCGTGGCGCGCTGAGCAAAGCCGGTGTTGTAATTTTTGGCACTTACGTAAGCCAGCGCCTGTTTGCCTGAAAGAACCTGCTGACCAGGGTCGAGCACAGAGGTGCCTACCGTCGGGTCGTCGACATATTGGTTCACCGTAACGTTAAGGCCGCCAAGAGCATCAACAATGGAAACAAAGCCCGTGTCGGTAAGGCGAACATAATGATTGATATCTTGCCCAATAAGAGAAGAAACCTGTTTTACCAGCTCGCCTTCGTCCTTTACGTGGGGCGCATCGCGCAGCATGCTGCTTTCGTCGGAGGCGTTAGCATAGGAAACTTTGATATTGCTGGGAATGTTGAGAAGCGAAGCCGAACCGGAATCAGCATCGACACGCAGCACGGCCAAGTAGCTGGCATACGGCTTGCTTTTACTTCCGGTGATTCCTGCGATAAGCGTATAGGTGGTGCCTTGGGTTTTAGCTGAAACAAGCTGCCCGGAAACCGCGCTATCGTCCAACGACATAGAAGAAGAAAGCGAGCTGCGATAAGCGCACGTGCCCAGGCCAAAGGCGATAGCCACAACGAGCACAATGCCCACAATAAACATGATGCGATTGCTGTTGTCGCGCTTGCGCATGATATTTGCAGTACGAGACTGCCCTACTTTGTGGCGCGCCTGCTGACGCTCATCTACCGAGCGCGACTGAAAATGGATCTGATTTACCTCTGCCGTGCGGCGCGGGCTAGGAGCAGCGGTCACACGCGGACGGGCAGCCCTACGCTGCGAGCTTCGCTGCGAAGTACGCTGCTGCGGCGCGCGGCCCGAAGCATGCGACCCCACAACCGAATTGGACCAGTTTTCCCTTTTACGCGCAGAGGAGCGCCTATTGGTGCCGTACTGGCCGTGCGAGCCCCTTCTGTTCATTCCTGGCATGCCTAGCCCACCCTTCTACAGGGAAACGCGCTCGACGTTAGCACCGAGGCTGGCAAGCTTGCCAACATAGTCTTCATAGCCGCGGTCGATATGATGAATATCGTGCACGATGGTTTCGCCTTCGGCGGCCAAGCCGGCGATTACCAATGCGGCGCCACCGCGCAAATCGGGCGAAGAAACAGGAGCGCCTTCGAGCTTGGATACACCCTGAACCAAAGCATGGTGGCCTTCCACCGTGATACGGGAGCCCATACGGTTAAGCTCGCTGGCAAACATGAAGCGGTTTTCGAAAATGTTTTCAGAAATCACGGAATTTCCCTGCGCAAATGCAGCCAGCAGCATGAACTGAGCTTGCAGGTCGGTGGGGAAACCAGGGTGGGGCAAGGTTTGAATATCGGTAGGCACGAGCGGCTGGTTGCGCGAAACGGTGATGAAATCTTCGCCCGTTTCTACCTGGCAGCCCATATGCTCGAGCTTCATTAGCGCCATGCGCAAGAAAGACGGATCGATGCCCGATACCGTTACCGGGCCGCCCAGCAATGCGCCGGCAGTAAGGAAGGTGCCCGCCTCAATGCGGTCGCCCACCGTAGTGTGGTCGCAAGGATGCATTTCAGACAAAGGCACGCCATGTACCGTGATAGTAGGCGAGCCAGCGCCTTCGACATGTGCGCCCATTTCGTTGAGCATGTTGGCCAAATCGACGATTTCGGGCTCACGGGCGGCGTTGTCGATAACGGAAGTGCCCTCAACCGTAACGGCGGCCATAAGCATGTTTTCGGTTGCACCAACGCTGGGGAACTCCAGCAAAACGTTGGCAGCATGCAGCCCATTGGGAGAAGAAGCATACAAGTAGCCATGGCTGTTTTCGAATTCGACGCCCATGGCCTCGAGCACCTTTAGGTGCATATCGATTTTACGAGCGCCGATTTTGCAGCCACCAGGCATGGCAACACGAGCGCAACCAAAGCGGCCGATAAGCGGGCCCAAAACAGAAATGCTTGCGCGCATCTTGGAAACCAGCTCGTAGGGAGTGTCGTGGCCTTCGGCATGCTCGGTATCGATAACGAGCATATGGTCGCCCCATTCAACAGTGGCGCCCAGGCTGCGCAGAACCTCGGTCATGATTTCGATGTCAGAAATGTGCGGGATGTTGCGCAAGGTGGTTTTACCCTGGCCCAGCATAGAGGCTGCAATAAGCTTAAGCGCAGAATTCTTTGCGCCGTAAACATGTACCGTGCCCGAAACGTTGGCCGTTTCGCGAGCAATGATTACTTCTTCAGACATATAAGTTGCATCCAATCTATCTTGGTTGCTTCAGTTAAATAAGCATGAGAAAACTCGGCTTATGCCGAACGTTCATGTTACAAGTTATAGCCCTATTATGACAACAAGCCCCTCCAGAAGCAGGTTTTACCCAAAACCTCTGGAAGGGCTTGATAAAGCCGTATGGAAAAGCGCTTATTCGCCCAGCATGAAGCGGGTGAAGGAAACGATTTCGATGGTGGTGCCGAGCTGCTTGGCAACCTCAGCAGTGTACTGGTTTACGGTCTGGTCGGGGTTCTTTACGAAAGCCTGCTCGGTGAGGCAGTTTTCCTTGAAGAACTTTTCCAGACGACCGGTAGCGATCTTTTCCTGGATGTTCTCGGGCTTGCCGGATTCGGCAGCCTGAGCCTTGTAGATGCCCATTTCGTGCTCAACGATTGCAGCGTCTACGGATTCGCGGGTTGCAGAAACAGGGCTTGCTGCAGCAACCTGCATGGCGATGTCGCGACCATACTTCTTGAAGTCGTCGTTGGTGGCGAAGGAAGCGTCGCCCAGCTTGAACTCAACCAGAACGCCGATCTTGCCGCCGCCATGGATGTAGGAAGAAACAGCGCCTTCGGGCTGCTCGCAAAGAGCAAAGCGGGAAAGCTGGATGTTTTCGCCGAGAGTGTGGATAGCGTCGGTTACAACAGCCTCTACGGTTTCGCCTTCGATTTCGGAAGCCTTGAGAGCGTCCAGGTCGGCGGGCTTGTTGGCGAGAACTGCCTGAGCGATCTTTTCAGCGTAAGCCTTGAACTTTTCGTTCATGCCTACGAAGTCGGTTTCGCAGTTGAGCTCAACCAGAGCACCTGCATGGCCGCACTCGGAAACGAGAGCCAAAACGGTGCCTTCGTTGGTTGCACGGCCGGCCTTCTTTGCAACAGCGGCAAGACCGCGGGTGCGCAGAACGTCTACTGCCTTTTCGATTTCGCCTTCAGCCTCTACCAGAGCCTTCTTGCATTCCATCATGCCAGCGCCGGTCATCTCGCGGAGTTCCTTAACGAGAGCTGCGGTGATTTCTGCCATGGTAATTCCTTTCAATAAGAACCCTCGCCCGATTGGGGCGAGGGCGAAACTGCTATGGATTAATTAGTGAGCTTATTCAGCTGCAGGTGCTTCAGCTGCGGCTTCTGCCGGAGCAGCCTCGGCTGCGGGAGCTGCCATTTCCTCAACAGAAACAGGAGCGCCGGTGCCAGCGATAACAGCGTCGGCAACGAACTCGGAAAGCAGACGAACGGAGCGGATAGCGTCGTCGTTTGCGGGGATGCCAAAGTCTACGTCGTCAGGATCGCAGTTGGTGTCGAGCGTGCCAACAACGGGAATGTTGAGACGATGAGACTCGTGGATAGCGATCTGCTCACGGTTGGTGTCGATGATGAAGATCATGTCGGGGGTCTTCTTCATGTTGCGGATACCGTTGAGGTTGGTCTGCAGCTTGGAGAGCTCCTTCTTCAGCAGGATCTGCTCCTTCTTGGGCAGAAGAGCCATGCGGCCGTCAGCTTCCATAGCCTCGAGCTCTTCCATGCGCTGAACGCGGGAGCGGATGGTGGTGAAGTTGGTGAGCATACCGCCGAGCCAACGAGCGTTGACGTAGGGCATACCGCAGCGGTTAGCAGCTTCAGCGATGGATTCCTGAGCCTGCTTCTTGGTGCCTACGAACAGAACCGTGCCGCCCTTTTCAGCGCAACGGGAAACTGCGGTGTAAGCAGCATCGAGGCCGTACATGGTCTCTTTAAGGTCGATGATGTAGATGTCGCCACGATGACCGAAGATATAGGGCTTCATCTTGGGGTTCCAGCGACGGGTCTGATGACCGAAGTGGGTGCCTGCGTCGAGCAGGGTCTTGATAGTGATCTTGGACATGCCAAATCTCCATTCGTTGTACGTCTGCACGGGATCAATCCTTTGTTCGCAACCGCCTTCGCGGCCACTGGCGAACTCTGGTCCCCCGTACATGTGAATTAAAACAGCCTTTGCAGTATATCAGGCTGAATACGGCGTGCAACTATATGAAGAAAGAACCCACAGCTTTTTACCTGCTGCGAAGTTGAGGCAGAAGCTCAGCGAGGCCGCGCCCTACCCTGCTACTTGCCGTCGCGAAGCGCCTTGAGCTTTTCGAGCGTGCCCGAATCGATGCGATCGGCCACGGTGGCGCGGCGGTGCACTTCCACCGTGCGGTCGAGCTTGGCTTCGCTACCCAAATCTTCCATTTCAAGGCTAAAGCCATTGGCGCTCATGCGATCAACGCCGCCGCCGAATACCGTGTCCTGAATTGTGGCATCGGAAGTTACCACCATTACCTCGATGTGTTCTTCGCGGGCATCGTGAGCCATTTTTTCAATTACCTTGTCGGCCGAAGAGCCGTAAGGAGAAAACACTACCTTTACGCCGCCGATGCGCTCGGACTTGCCGGCGCTTTCGGGATTATCGGCCGCATCGAACACAATTACCGCCCTGTATTCACTACCAGCGAATGCAGCAACATCGCTGATGAGAGCTTCGCGAACCTTGTTGAAACGGTCGTGCGTGTAGTCTTCTTCACGGCGCATATGCACGTAGCGCTGGCCACTGCGCAGCACGTTATAGCCGTCAACGATAAGGAGCTTGTTGCGTTTCTTAGCCACGGCACTGCCTTAGCCACTCGTACATGCATGCAGTTGCAGCCTGGGCCACATTGAGCGAACCCACTTCGCCGGCCTGCGGAAGCGATACCAGGAAATCGCAATGTTCTTGAGTAAGGCGCGCAAGACCTTCGCCCTCGTTGCCCATGACCAGCGCCAAGCGGCCCGCCATAGGGGCATCCCAAATGCACTGCTGGGCTTTTTCGGAAGCGCCGGCAACCCAGAAGTTTTCCTTCTTCAGGCTTTCGATTACCTGAGAAATGTTGCCCACCTGGGCGATTTTGATGTGCGAAACAGCGCCGGCAGAGCTTTTGTAGGTAGCAGCGGTTACACGAGCAGAGCGCTTGTTGGGGATAAGAATGCCCGAGGCACCCACAACCTCGGCCGAACGAGCGATGGCGCCTAGGTTGCCGGCATCGGTGATGTGGTCGAGGATGATGATGAGGGCCTTGCCATCGTTGGCTTCGGCGTGCTTGTTGGCCGCGATTACGATTTCGTTGACATTGGAATACTGATACGAAAGCGTTTCGAGCATAAGGCCCTGGTGAGAACCGCGCTCGGAGCGTTTATCCAGCTCGGGGCGCTTAACCTGCTTAACCGAAATCTTAGCCTTGTGGGCGCGGCGAACCACGTCGTCTACCACTTTGTCGCCCTTAAGACCATCGGCGACATAGAGGCATTTGGCAGGCACGCCTACCTTGAGCGCTTCTAAGACCGGACGCTTGCCTTCGATGTATTCCGCCATATTGAAAGCTCCTTTGGGAGT
>CAVFVF010000002.1:12983-72279 GCA_963625925.1 Eggerthellaceae bacterium
AATAAAAAATCCCCTCCAAGGAGAGGATCGACAAGATGAATATGGCTGGGCCAGCAGGATTCGAACCTACATAACTGGTACCAAAAACCAGGGTCCTGCCATTGGACGATGGCCCAGCGTTTTGCCCTGTTGGGCGATTTGAGATTATAGCGTATTTCTGAAAGCTCGCATTGGAGAAGCGTTAATGCGCGGCATGAACACAACTTGCCTTAATGCGCACGAAGCTCCCAGAAAGCTACGGCGCTAGCAGCAGCGACGTTTAAGGAATCTACCCCATGAGCCATGGGAATCTTCACCGTGTAATCGCATGCGGCAATGGTGTGCGTAGAAAGGCCGTCGCCTTCGGTGCCCATGATAATGGCCAGCTTTTCACAATCTTTAAGCTCGGGGCAATCGAGGCTCACCGAGTTATCGTCCAAAGCCATAGCCGCAGTTCTGAATCCTAGCTGGTGCAACTTGGCAATTCCGCCTTCGGGCCATTCTTCCCCAGGCACATTACCAATACGAGTCCACGGCACCTGGAATACCGTGCCCATAGAAACGCGCACTGCACGGCGGTACAGCGGATCACAGCAGGCCGGCGTGCACAAAACGGCATCGATGCCCAGCGCAGCTGCACTACGAAAAGCAGCACCTACATTGGTGTGGTTGGTTATGTCTTCCAAGATGGCAATGCGCTTTGCTGCAGCAGTAATTTCTTCCACCGAAGGCAAGGGCTTGCGACGCATGGCGCACAAAACGCCGCGGGTAAGCTCGTATCCTGCCAACTTTTCCACTTCAGAAGCAGGCATTACGAACACGGTAAGGCCACCTTCGGCTTCGGGCTTGTTGCCACCCATCTCTTCCACCAAAGCGCTCATACGCTCTAGGCGATGCTCGGGCACGAGCAGGGAAAGCGGCTTATAGCCCGCCGCCAAGGCGCGAGTAATTACCTTGTCGGATTCTGCGATGAAAATACCCTTTTCGGGCTCGAGCTTATTACGCAGCTGCAGCTCGGTTAAGCGCGCGTATACATCAAGGCGCGGGTCTTCGAGCGTTTTGGGGTATTCGATCATGAGGAAACCTTCAATAAAAGCGAGTGCCAACAAAAGCTATGGTAGCGCACGGCATTGGCCGCAAGGTGTGCCTTCTACACCACCAAAAACGCCAAAAGCGGCAGCGTGACAAGCGAAAAGATGGTAGTGAGAAAGGTGCCGCGCGACATAGCTAGCGTATCGCCGCCATAGGCCAGGCACATCATGATGCCCGAAGAGGCAGCGGGCATGGCGGTTTCAATAACGATGACCGCCAAAATATACGGGTCGCTGATGAACATGCTGCCAACGAAGAAGGTAAGCAGCGGAACCACCGCCAAGCGCATGAAGGAAGTAAGGTAGCTCCAGCCGTCGTTGAGCATGAGCTTGATGGGCTGCTTTGCCAAAGTGGAGCCAATTACCAACATTGCAGCAGGCACCGTCATCTGACCCAACAAGTTGCAGGTTTGGCCCACGTAGCCGCTATCGGTAATGCCCAAAAGCGCCAGGGCAACAGCAATAAGGCAGCTAACCAAACACGGGCTGAGCAATTGCTTGCAAACCGCCTTCACTTGTTCTTTAAGCGGCTTTTTATCCGCAATGCCATCGGTGCCGGTACGCGCAATAAAAAGCATGCCGACAGAGAACATAAACACGTTGTAAGGAATGTTGTAGATAGCGCCATACAGCACGGCATCGCTGCCCATGATTGCCGCAATAACGGCAAAACCGATAAAGCCCGTGTTGCCAAATGAGATAAGAAAAGCGTGCGCGCCCTGCGCTGCCTTGGGCACGCCGCGGTAAATAAGCCTAACGAACAGCCATGCGAATATGCAAAGCGCCGTATACAACACAGTGGAATACACCAGCATCATGATGATGGTGCCCGAATCGGGCAGATTGGAATTTCCCAGCACCGAATTCAAAATCATGCCAGGAAGCGCCACCGTCATAACAAGTTTGGAAAGTAGGCTGTCGAAGGTGTCGTTCATCAGGCCGAGCTTGCGAGCCATCGCGCCCAGCAAAACAATGGTAAACAGAATAAGCATCTGTAAACCTGCATGCTGAAGAACTTCCACTGGGCACCCCTTTCCGCAATCCAACGAGTTTTTAAGCACTGGCAATTATAGGGGCACAAGCCGCAAGGGCAACAACTAAGAAAGACAAACGCCATAGAGAGCCTTAGGCCACACCACACCAAGCGCAATTACGGGCGCAGCATATGCGCCTAAAACAAGAAAAGGCCGAGCAAGAAGCTCGGCCTTTTAGGGTTAAGTGTATCGGGTTTACATCATACCCATGCCGCCGCCTTGGCCGCCAGCGAGAGCGGACAGGTCGGGACCTTCCTTGGGGATTTCGTTGATGGTTGCCTCGGTGATGAGGATCAGACCAGCAACAGAAGCTGCAGACTGCAGAGCGGTGCGAGTAACCTTCACGGGGTCGGAAACGCCCATGGAGATCATGTTGCCCTCTTCGCCATTTGCGAAGTTGTAGCCTTCGCCCTTAGCGAATGCCTTGGCCTTCTCAACCACAACAGAGCCTTCGAAGCCTGCATTGGTTGCGATGGCGCGCATAGGAGCTTCCAGAGCCTTACGGATGATGGAAACGCCAACCTGCTCGTCTTCGTTGTCGCACTCAACGGCATCCAGTGCGCCAATTGCGTTGATAAGTGCTACGCCGCCGCCGGCAACGATGCCTTCTTCAACTGCTGCGCGGGTTGCCTGCAGTGCGTCTTCGATGCGGCTCTTCTTTTCCTTGAGCTCAGACTCGGTGGCAGCGCCAACCTTGAGCACTGCAACGCCGCCGGAAAGCTTGGACAGGCGCTCCTGCAGCTTTTCCTTGTCGAAGTCGGAAGTAAGGCGATCCATTTCGGCGCGCATCTGAGCAACACGAGCCTCAACTGCAGCCTTGTCGCCAGCGCCGTCAACGATAACGGTGTTGTCCTTGGAAACCTTAACGGTTTTGGCGGTACCCAGGGCATCAACGGTTACATCGGCCAGAGTCATGCCAAAGTCCTTGGATACAACCTTGCCGCCGGTTACAACAGCGATGTCTTCAAGGATGCGAGCACGACGGTCGCCAAAGCCAGGAGCCTTGATGGCAACAACATTCAGGGTGCCGCGCAGCTTGTTCAGCAGCAGGGTGCCCAGAGCTTCGCCCTCAACGTCTTCTGCAACGATGAGCAGCGGGCGACCAGCCTTCATGATGCCCTCCAGCAGCGGAACCATGTCCTGGATGGAGGTTACCTTGAGGTCGGTGAGCAGAATGTAGGGGTCGTTCAGAACGGCTTCCATGCGTTCGGAATCGGTTGCCATGTAAGGAGAAATGTAGCCGCGGTCATACTGCATGCCCTGCACAACGTCGATGTCGATGCCGAAGGTCTGAGAGTCTTCTACAGAGATTGCGCCGTCTTTGCCAACAGCGTCCATAGCCTCAGCGATCTTTTCGCCAATAACCTTGTCACCTGCGGAAATGGTACCAACAGCGGTGATCTGATCCTTGGTGGAAACCTCGGTTGCATCAGCCTTGATGGCAGCTACAACAGCGTCGGTTGCCTTGTCGATGCCGCGACGGATGCCCAAAGCATCGGCGCCAGCGGTAACGTTACGCAGACCTTCGGAAACAATAACATCGGCCAAGAGGGTTGCGGTGGTGGTGCCGTCGCCAGCAACGTCGTTGGTCTTAACGGCTGCTTCGCGAACCAGCTGAGCACCCATGTTCTCTACCGGGTCTTCGAGCTCAACTTCACGAGCAACGGTAACGCCGTCGTTGGTTACCAGGGGTGCGCCGAAAGAACGCTCCAGGGCAACGTAGCGACCCTTAGGTCCAAGCGTAACCTTAACTGCATCGGCGAGCTTCTTTACGCCCTCGGCCATGCCAGAGCGAGCATCGGCCTCGAACTTGATTTCCTTAGCCATATGAAAATCCTTTCAAACAAATTACCTAAGTGGTGGCGGGCTGCGCCGCCTGTGCGCTGCGAGTTAGCCGCGCGAATTAGTCTTCGTAAACGGCGTAGATGTCGTCGGCGCGAAGGATAAGAACCTTTTCGCCATCAACGTCTACTTCGGTTCCGCCGTACTTGCCGTACAGAACATGGTCGCCAGCCTTTACGGGCATGGGAAGGTGGTTGCCTTCGTTGTTAACCTTGCCCTGGCCAACAGCCAGAACAACGCCGGACTGGGGCTTTTCCTTGGACTCGGCAGCGATGTACAGACCGCCAGCCGTGGTTTCCTGAGCCTCGTCCTGCTTGACGACGATGCGATCACCGAGCGGCTTGAGATTCATAGTGAACTTCCTTTCGCAATACTTACCGCCCCTTAAGAGGCGTTCATTACCTTAGTTGCTTTTAGCACTCGGTTGGGTGGAGTGCTAACGGTTATACATACTAGCGACTCAAGGCTTGAATGCAACCGGTGCGGGAGAAAACTTAAGTGCATGACACTTAGATGTTACTTTCGGGCGTGAAGTCGGAGCGATGCTCAACAAAACCCAACACCGTGTTTAATTGCAGGTACCCTGAGCAACAAAAAACGGCACCGATTGCTCGGTGCCGTTATGGCTATTAAATATGTTGGATTAAGCGCGCCGCAGGATAGGCTTACAGGAATTCCACCAAACCGGTGTCGGTGTGATAAAGGGCACCTACGATGCGCAAGTCAAATTCTTCGCCTTCCAATAGCACGTCACGGCGATCTTTGATCTTTTGCACGCTGTGCTCGATATTTTTAAGCGTAGCGGCGGCTTCATCCTTTTCATCGCCGATGGCCAACGAAATCTCATCGCCGATAAACTTCACGTTACCGCCAAGCTCGTGGTGCATTGCCGCCTCTACCGCGCCGCAGCCGGTGTGGCCAAGCACTACCACCAAATGGCAGCCCAAGTGCTCGTCAGCGTATTCGATGCTTCCCATTTGATGGTTATCCACGATGTTGCCCGCCACGCGAATAACGAACAGGTCTCCAATACCCGCCGAAAAGATAGCCTCGGGAATTACGCGCGAATCGGAGCAAGCGAGCACAATGGCATAGGGACGCTGGCCTTCCTCTGCTGTTTGCGCACGCAATTCGGGCGAGATGTCGCCTGGCGAAATGCGCGCCTGCAAGTAGCGTTGGTTGCCGGCTTTCAAGCGCGCAAGCGCTTCATCAGAAGAAAGGTTCTCGATTTCGTCAGGGTGAAAATTTTCATGCTCTTTGCTCACGGCGAAACCTTTCTAGCCTTTAGAATTCGCGCACGGTGCCATGTGGCCCGTACGTGCAACATGCAGAAAATTATGCTGAGCCGTGGCCCGAAACGCAAGACTACCTACCACTAGGCGCACAAAACCAAGGGCATAAAAAAGGCGCCGGGTGGGAATACCCGGCGCCGCAATAGCTTGCCGCTCTGCCGTGCGGCCAACTAGGAGGAGGGTCCTACAGATCTTCCTCGGTGAGTTCTTCGCGAGGAAGCATGTCGCGGTTCTTGTAAACAACCAAGCCTACGATGAGCAGAACGAACATGCAGATGAGTGCAACGGTGAATACGCCGTTGTAGCCGCCTGCGTTTTCAGAGATGAAGCCCCAGATGTAGGAGCCGCATGCGCCACCCAGACCAAGGGACATGCCGATGTTGGACCAGATGATGGGGAATGCAGCGCCGTCGCCGAATACTGCGCGAACGGTCATAGGCATGATTACCAGAACTGCTGCGATGAATGCGCCCATGAGAACACCGCCGATGGGGAGCAGGATGCTGTTGGGGAACTGCCACATAAGTGCCAGGCCAACAATGCCGCAGCCGCACAGAACGATGATTGCATTGCGCAGGTTTACGTCGGAGAACAGACCCAGGCCAACCTTACCAGCTGCGTTACCGAAGCTGTTAAATGCGGTGAGCTCAGCGCCGGTTACGAATGCGCCAGCAACGGCACCAGCAACAACTGCGTCCTGAGAGTTGAACCATACAACGTAGCTTGCGAAGTAAGCGTTGATGTTGCAAACGGTGTTGATAAGGAAGCCGAACAGGATGATTGCCCAGAAGATCCAGGACTTACGTGCAACGCTGGGGCGTACGGAAGGAGTAATAACCTGCTCCTTGCCAGCTTCTTCAGCAGCCTTAGCAGCAGCCTTGGCGGAGCCATAGGGAAGCAGACCAACCTTTTCGGGGCGGTTCTTCATGAACAGGCAAACGCCCAGAACCATAACCACGAGGGACAGGATGCCCAGAGTGGTGTAGCTGAAGCGCCAGCCGCCCTGGTCGATGAGCATCTGGCCAATGGGGCTGAACAGCATGCCACCGAAGCCGGTGAATGCGGTGCAGATGCCGATTACGAGGCCGGTGCTGGAGCGGAACCACATGTTCATGATTGCGCCAACGCCAACGCCGAGCATAACTGCGTTGGTAACACCTGCGATAGCACCCAGGATCCAGATCATCCACAGCTGGGTGGAAACACCGAAGCCGATGAACACGAGCGATTCAACAGCGGCTGCGATGAGGATAACCATCTTGGGATTGCGCTTTGCCAGCCAAATGCCAGCGAAGGGCGAAGCGATAATGCCAGTGATGTAGTCGAGCGTACGCCAAAGAGAAATCTGGCTTACCGGCACACCAAAGTCTTCTGCCATTACCGGGTAGTAAATACCTGCGCAGCTGTTCAAGATTGCCGAAGGCACAGCGCAGATGAGAACGCCCACCAGAACGATAGGCAAGTAGTGAATGAAGCTTTTTTCTACAAGCTCCTTTTTTTCATCAGCCATTTTGGCCCCTCCCCTAATTGAGGTTTTTACTTTACCGAAGAGCAGTAAAAGCACTTGCCCTTCGTTGGATTGGGCCACCGATACAGCGCTGCTCGTTTTGCGCTGCATCGATTTCCCGAACGGCGTACTCGTCTTGATCCCCTAATAATCATGCGAGTAACCGAAACTCCCGATTCAAATAATATGAACGCGTTCAATAAATGAGAAATAGTGAAACTCAATTTCAATTAAGAAATTTGGATAAGCGCTCCATGCTGCAATTTATAACGCAACACGAAGCATCCGCTTATTGAACAGCTCAATACAACAAATAAACACCTATAAAACCAGGTTGCTTACTATGCACGGTTTAAGCCGCTGACCCCTATTCCACCAGCTTAGGATCGCCGGGCAGCGGAGTACGCTGATGCTCACCTTCCCAAAGGGCTTCGTCAAACAAGTCGAGAATCTGATTGATTACCTCGTCAGACTTCATTTCAGGTGCACCGTGATCGCATTCCGGGAACAGCACCAGCTTGGCGTGGCCTTCACCGCACTTATCGTTGATCATGCGAACCATGCCAACCGACTGGGTATAGGGCACCACGTGGTCCAAAATACCGTGGAAGTACAGCGCCGGCGGGAATGCATCGGTTACATAGCTGATGGGGCTGGCGCCAGCAGCAACCTGCGGATTGTCCATGCACGACATGCCAATGAGCTGGTTTTGGGGCGAACCCATACCCTTGGTGCCATCGTTGCCGCGCGCAGCCATGCCACCGGTGGCCATTGCTTGGTCTTCTGCCGTAGTGCGGTCGCACAAATCGCACTGATACAAGTCGGTAGGTGCGTAAATGCTGGCAAGTGCCTGTACCGCATCGGACTGATCCAAATTGCCATAGCGGCGGCCCTGCAACATGGGACGCCCGCCCATTGCGGCTACCATATTTGCCAAGTGAGCACCAGCAGAATTGCCCATGATGCCAATCTTGTCGGCCTTGAGGTTGTACTCGGCCGCGTGAGCGCGCAAGAAGCGGATTGCTGCGCGAACATCTTCAAACGGCTCGGGCCAACGCACATCGGGCACCAGGCGATACTCCACGCAAGCCACGGCGTAGCCCTGCGAAGGGAACTTGAACACGCCAGGCATGGTGTTTTCGCGCTTGTTGCCAGAAACCCAACCGCCGCCATGAATGAACACGATAAGCGGGAACGGGCCTTCGCCTTCATTAGGCAACCACAAGTCAAGCACCTGGCGCGGGTCTTCGTTGGCATAGGGCACATCGAGCCAATGCGTTTTGAATTGAGACGGATCAATTTCTTTGAACGGATTTTCCATTGCACTCCCCTTTTGCAATCGTTTGTTTTGCTTTGCTTATTATTATGAACACGTTCATTTTGATGGTTCTAAAGGAATAATTAATTAGCTTTCACATTATTGAATAAGGCCCAGCCAAGCGACACCTAGAACTGTTTTACTGCCGCGCGGTGCCCTTCAAGAGCCGACGAATAACGACCTATGCGCAATGCCAGCCAAGCAAACCCGCAAGCAGCGTTTATATTTATTGTTGCAAGAACCCGTAGATGGAGCGGACGCTATGGAACTAAGACAGCTTGAGTATTTTTTAGCAATCGTCGAATGCGGCAATATGGCCGAGGCCTCAAAAAAGCTGCACGTTTCTTCGCCCGCACTAAGCACGGCATTGAAAGAGCTTGAACGCGAGCTGGGATTTGCGCTGTTCGATCGCAATGGACGCCGCCTGGCTATCAACGAAAACGGCCGCTACTTTGCTAAGCGGGCACACAGCATATTTGCCATTCTGCACGATGCCCAAAATACCGTGCGTGCCGATATTTCCGAGCGCCAACGAACCATCAATTGCAGGGTGGATATTTCGCTCGGCCGCCTAGGAAAACACCTGCTGCGCGGATTTCATGCCACCCACGAAGATGTGATTTTCCGAATGGGCTTTGCCAATTCTTCCTTGGTAGGCAAAGAGTACTCTGCGGTGGATTTGGAAATAGTTGGCTCCATGGCAGAGCTTGAGAAAAACGAACGAACCGCCCTAATTGGCTTTGAGGAATTCGTGGCCGTATTGCCGGCAAACCATCGCCTGGCGAACGCAAAAGCAATTACTCTAGCCGACTTAAAAGACGAGCCGTTCCTTTTGGGCGAGCCCGGTCCCATGCGAACAGTAGTAGAGGCAATGTTTACCGAAGCTGGGCTTGAACCCAACGTCATTGGCGAAATGCAGCTATACAGCGAAACGCTGCAGATGGTACGCGCAGGAATGGGCTGCTGCATCGCGGCAGAATACACTTGGCTCGAAGACGAAGAGCCTGAATTGGCGGTAAAGAAGCTTGAGGGAATGGCACGCGGCCGCTACCTTTACGCGCGCATTCCCGAAGATCGCGAGCCTTCCGCTGCTACCTGGGAGCTACTTGCCTACATACGCAAACACGCAAAAAGCCTTATGCAGTAACCTGCTGGCATAGGAGCGTAATGCCAGCTACAAAAACAACAATTACAACGAAAAAGAGCGAAGTGAGCATGATGGCCTGCGTCATCTTTTTTGTTGCGCTCAATTTACGCCCGGCCATTATTGCCGTGGGGCCGCTGCTTTCGCAGATTGGCGAAAGTTTAGGTTGGGGCGAAGGGCTATTGGGCCTTTTAGGAGCCCTACCGCTTTTGGCCTTTGCGGCGTTGAGCTTCTTGGTGCGCTTCATTACCGAACGTTTTAGCACCAACAAGGTTTTGTTGTTTGCGCTGGTACTACTTGCCGCAGGCTGCCTTGCCCGCTCGGCCGCAGGTGCCACCTGGGTCTGGATTGGCACGGTTGTAATAGGCGGCTCCATTGCCGTGGGCAACGTACTGGCACCCGCCATCGTTAAGCGCGATTACCCCAGTCATATCTCCATGGCTACGGGCGCGTATTCGGCGTTTGTGACTACAGGGTCGGCCTTGGCAGGACTAACCGCTGCAGCGCTTTCCGAAGCGTTAGGCGGCTGGCGGCCGGCCTTGGCCTTTTGGGCTGCGCCTGCCCTACTGGCCGCTGCGCTTTGGTATGCAAGGATGCGCGCGGAAAAGAAAACTCAGGCAAGCAGGGGCGACGCCAAACCGAATTATAGCGATGATTTTGACGAGGCGCGTTTGAAGGCCGAGGACGATAAGAGCGCTAGCAATAAACTCAATGGAAAGCTTGCCGAACCTAACGAAGGTTCAAACGCAAAGCAACCCTGCTCAAAACCAGCCCCTCCCTTATGGAAAAGGCCTTCCACCTGGCTGGTTACGTTTTTCATGGGCTTGCAATCTGCAGCGTTCTACACGTTTTCAAATTGGCTTCCCACTTTTGCCGTTGCCGCCGGCTGCACCCAAGGGGAAGCTGGCATACAGCTGTTTTTGTTCCAGATAATAGGCGCCTTTGCAGGGTTGGCGATTCCTCGTTTCATGTATGCACGCGGCAACCAGGTTGTTGCTGGGCTTATGGCCAGCACGCCTTTGCTTGTTTCAGCCTTAGGGTGGCTAGCTGCTCCGCAGCTTTCGCTGTTATGGACGGTATTTGGCGGCATTGGCCAAGGCGCTTCGCTGGTGGTGGCACTCACGCTTATTTCGCTGCGAGGCACCACACACGAAGAAACCGTGGCGCTTTCGGGCATTGCACAATCGCTAGGCTACCTGCTGGCCGCCTGCGGCCCTTCCGTTTTTGGAGCACTCGCACAGTTCACCGGCGCCTATACCGTGCCGCTTGCTTTCTTGGCAACGCTTGCCGCCGCGCAATGCTTGCTGTGCTTTGCCGCCGGCAAAGACCCTAACGCAACTTAACCGAGCCAAGCAGGCAAACGAGAGCGCGAGGCTGGCCAGACGCAACGACGTTCCGCGCAATGCAAGTCAGAATCCTTCGCAAACAAAAAGCACAGGCCCGAAAGCCTGTGCCCCTGTTTACCAACTTATGCTTCAGCCCAAAGGACTGCGCCGTTAACCAATTGCAGTCACGCTACAGCGCGCGAATCTGATCGGCCAGCCAGTTGGCCCAATCTTGCACGCCCTCACCGCTGGTAGCAGAAATGGGGAAAACGGGTGCTTGCGGGTTCAAGTTCTTGATATGGCTATAGAACAAGTCTTTATCGAAGCTGAACACGGGCAGGGTATCTACCTTGTTGAGCACAATAGCCTTAGAAGCCTGAAATACGCCTGGGTACTTCAAGGGTTTATCGTCGCCTTCGGGCACCGACAAGATCATGCACTTCATGTTTTCGCCCAAATCGAAGTCGGTGGGGCATACCAAGTTACCCACGTTTTCGATGATGATGAGGTCGAGCCTGTCCAAATCCAGCACGTCTACTGCACGACGGATCATATCGCTTTCCAAATGGCAGGCGCCGCCAGTGTTGATTTGCACTGCGGCAATACCCTGCTCCTTGATTTTTTCCGAGTCGACCGAAGAAGCAATGTCGCCTTCAATAACGGCAATGTTGAATTCGTCGCGCAAAGCTTCGATGGTGGCCAAGATAGTGGACGTTTTGCCAGAACCGGGCGAGGCCAGCAGGTCGAGCACAAACACCTTCTTTTCGGCAAAAAGCTCGCGATTGGATCGAGCGAGCTTGTCGTTTTTATCCAGGATGGGTTGTTTCATATCGATCTGCATCAGTTACCTCCATACGCTTTGGGAAGAATCTGGTTATTCGTTACCGGAACCATCAGGCGCAGCACTTTCGGCGGCGCCTTCTAGTTCATCTTCATCGGGGATATCTACCTCGATGGATTCAATGTTCATTTCTTTACCTTGGATAAGCTGGGTAAACGCGCTGCCGCATTCAGGGCATACCATATGGAAGCGGTCGTGCTCGTATTCGTTGCCGCATTCAAGGCAAACGCTTACTGGTTGCACCATGTTCACTTCCAACTCGGCGCCTTCGCACATAGTGCCTTCGGAAAGAGCTTCAAATGCGAAGCGCAGGGCGTCTTCAATAGCCTCGGTCATTACGCCAACCTGTAGGCTGATTTTAAGCACCTTGTTGGCGTTGGCGTTTTTAGCGGCCTGCTCGACGGATTCCATGACACCCGTCATGATTCCCAATTCGTGCATAGCTACTTTTCTTCCTCTTCGCCCCAAAGATGCTCTTGATAGCGCTGCTTAAGGCCGCGGAGTTCCGCCTTGGCCTCTTCAGCTTCTTGAGCAGCCAAGCGCTCGGCTTCTTCACGGCGCCTAATTTGGCCCTTAAGGCCAATACGTGCTGCCAGCAGGCTGATTTCGTAAAGAACAACCATGGCGGCAAACATAAGGCCCATGGTTACCGGCGAAGCATCGGGCGTAACCATAGCCGAGAAAACAAGCAGAACAACGTACACAACACGCCAGCTTGAACGCAGCTTCTTGTACGGAATCACGCCAAACATTACCAAATAGAACACTACCAACGGCATTTCAAAGCCGATGCCAAAGCCCAGCTCGAATTTGATGATGATGTCAACCCACTGGCTGGCTTCGGGCAGGATGGTGGCAAAACCAGATGCCTGGTCGGTGAGCCACTGGAAAGCCGGGTTCAAAATTACGAGATAGCAGAACACCGTGCCAATAATGAACAGGGCAAGCGCTGCGAAGAACGTGGGCAAGAACCACTTGCGCTCCTTAGGCTTGAGCGCAGGCAGGAAGAACGCCAGGATTTGCCACAGCGTAATGGGGGCCGTAGCAACCAACGCCGTCCACAGCGAAACCGTTAAACGAACCGAAAACGCATCGAACGCGCCTAGAACGTTGAGTGCTACCTGGCCGTCTTCGCCCTTGGGCATGAATTCAGCAACGGGAGCCAGCAGGAATTGCACCACAGTGCCGGTGGACAAGTAGAACACCAACATGGCAACAACCACGCAAACCACGATGCGAACCAGGCGCATGCGCAGTTCGCCCAGGTGTTCCATAAGCGACATACGCGCAGGACCGATAGCCATTATTGATCGCCCCCCTTCGCGGTATCCGCCGCAGCGGGCTGAGGAGCGGATTCGGCTACAGCAGCTTCGGTTGCGGCCGCGCTGGGCTTGGCGGCAGCTTCAGCACTGGCCGGGGCAGATTCAGCGGCGGCAGCCTGAGCTGCAGCCGGAGTAGGCTTGATGGGCTTGTTGCCAAACAGTTCATCGGGCGACAGGGAAGGCGCGGGCTTGGCGGCAGCGGGCGCGGGCTTAGCCTCAGCGGCAGTAGACGCAGGCTTAGCCTCAGCTTCGGCACTGGCAGCGGGCTGGGCATCTGCCGCAGGGGCAGACGCTTCGGCCGCCGAAGCCGGCTCGGGCTTTTTAGCCTTGGCTTGGTCCGCCTCAATTTGAGCGGCCTTTTCGGCTGCTTCCTTCTTCATTTCTGTGCGAGCAGCTTCTTGTTGGGTGCGATTCAAGCGCTCAGCACGTTCGCGATCGTAGCGAGCCTTGCGCTCAGCAAACGTTTCGGTGCTGGAATTGGGTGCAGGCTTGGCCGAAGCAGACTTCTTCTTGCCCGCTTCGGGGTCAAGCACTTCTTCTTTAATAACCGCTTCCATTTCGGACTGGGCCTGCTGAAATTTGCGCAGGGCAGCACCGAGGGTTTTAGCTATCTCGGGTAGCTTGTCGGGGCCGAACAGCAAAAAGCCGAACAGCAAGATTATGAACAGCTCAAAGCCGCCAATGCCGAACAAGGGGAACTTCCTTTACTAACAAAGGGCAGCGCTAGGGCCGCCCGCAAAACTTTTACTGAGAACCACCAAGGAACATAAGGCCCATGGTGGGAAGAGAAAGCGCAAGGATGAGGATGACACAAACCACAATGACGAAAATACGCTTTGCCAGCGACTGGCGCTCCTGCTTTTCCTTGGCAAGGCGCTGACGCTCCAAAGCGCGCGCTTCGCGTTCCTTCATCTGCTTGGCAGAAACCTTCTGCTTGCCTTTCGATTTTTTAGCTTTAGCCATGCTTCGTTTCTCTTTCCTTGTATCGTGCGATACCTTAGCGCACAGGCGGGCGGCCTTGCGGCTCATTTCCGCCAGAGGATGAATAGTTTTGCGAACCGCAGTTACTTACGCAACCGGGCGCGAATTTGCAGAACGTGGGCGATGTTCTTGGCAACGCCGCCTTCTACGTGCAAGCGACCCTTTTCGAAGAGGATTTTGCCGTCGACCATGGTCATGGCAACATCGCTGCTGCTTGCTGCGCCCACCAGCGCCGAAACAGGATCGGCCGTGGGAGTTTGATGCGAGCCGGAAAGATCCATTGCCACAATATCGGCGCGCTTGCCAACTTCGAGCGAACCCACCTTTTCGTCGATGCCCAATGCGCGGGCAGCGCCCAAGGTTGCCATTTCCAAAAGGGTTTTAGAGTCCAGGAATTCACCGGCAAGCGAACGCTGCAGCAAAAGCTCGGTGCGCATTTCGGCGAAGATGTCCATAGAATCGATGGAGGCCGGAGCACCCGTGCCCAAGCCCACACGCATACCGGAACGCAAATACTCACAAACCGGAGCCACGCCCATGCCCAGCTGAGCATTTAAGCTGGGGCATGCCGCAATGGAAACGTTGTAATCGCGCAAATGGCGAATGTCTTCATCGGTAACGCTCACGGCGTAAACCACCATGACGTTTTCGGCATCAAACAAGCCCCAGTTCAAAACGTAGTTTACAGGGGTTACCGAAGTGGGCATCCACGGCGGAACCTCCATAAAGCCCTGCAGGCCCGGGTCTTCTTCGGGAGTATCCAGATGCACGCCGTACTTAACAAAGCGGTATTCTTCCTTGCTGCCGGCCAAATCCATGGCAATAGGAAGGTTGCCGTTATCGCCTGCGTACTTGGCGATTTCGCGATACATTTCTGGGTGGCACTCGAACACGGGGGCAGGGGCAACACCCAAGGTAATGCGGCTGGAATCGATTTCACCCGACCATTTTTCAAGGTCGTTGTCGGCCTTTTTGATAGCGTAGCGAACCAGGCGCTTGTCGATAGCACCGGCTTCACGATAGAACACACCGCGCAGGCCAAGCTGGTTAGCCGCAGTAACGCAGGCACCGGTTTCGGTAATGTCGGCCACGGTGGTAACGCCCGAAGAAAGCGATTCAAGGCCGCCCAAGAAAGCGGAATCGAACGCTTCGGCGTACGAAATGCGCTTACGCAGAGCAGAAATTTCCTTGCGCCACGAAACAAAAGGAACATCGGGAATCAAACCACGGAATACCGCGTCTTCCATGCGAGCATGCAAGTCGATGAAGCCCGGGGTAAGGGCCGCCATGCCAAAGTCCTTCACTTCTTCTTCTGAATAGCGAAGACGCATAACATCGGCATCACCGATATCGGCAATAGCGCCGTCCTTCACCAAAATAGCGCCATTTTCGATAGGCTCCGAGGAAACCGGAACAACGTATTCGGCGGTAAGAAGCATGCTTTTCCTCCTGTTTGAGTAATTCGTTGCAATGATAGCATTGGAGCGTTTCGAAATAGGCGTTTTCCATAGAGCGCGTATGTACGCCACACGGCTAGCGGCGCCTGCTTGGCTATAATCAAATTTCGAAAGCAACGCACACACGTTTGGCAAGGATTTTTGCAACCATGACCACTGCTCCAGAAACGCGCGAAACCACCGCTGCCGATCATTCCATCGACACGGCTACCGGCCAAGAAGCGCCGGCCGAAATTTCTTCGGCGCGCGTGAAGAAGATCTTCACCGATATTGCCTGGAAGTACCAGCGCTTCAACGCGCTTTCAAGCTTTGGCCAGTACAAAAGCTGGCTGCGCACGCTCATCGACAAATCGCCCATCACGCCCGAAACGCGCATGCTCGACGTTGCCGGCGGCACGGGCGATGTGACCTTTACCGCCTGCGAGCGCAAGCAGCCCGCGCACATCATTCTTTCTGACTACACGCCCGCCATGCTTGAAGTGGCTCAGGCTCGCTTGGACGCCGGCGAGGCAAAAGGCGTGCCCGTGGAGCTGGCTGTGGTAGACGGGCAAGACATTCCCTACGAAGACGAGCAGTTCGACATCATTACCATGAGCTACGGCATTCGCAACATGCCCGAGCGCGAACGTGCACTTTCGGAAATGTATCGCGTGCTTAAGCCCGGCGGTGCACTGTGTGTACTGGAGTTCAGCACCCCGCCCAACCCGGTAATGCGCTTTGGGTACAACGTGTACTTGCGTTGGGGCATTCCTGCGTGGGGCAAAATTGTTACTGGCGACGCTTCGGGCTTTGTATACCTGGCCAAATCCATCAAAGCCTTCCCCAACCAAGAGGGCTTTACCAAAATGCTGAAGGATGCCGGCTTTACGCGCGTGGAATACACCAACGTAACCTTTGGCGTGGCAGCGGTGCATATCGCCTATAAATAAGCCGCACCACCCTACCCTGTAAAACCGCCCGATGTCGGGCATTGCGAAAGGAAGAATATGAAACGCTCCATCGACGTACTCGAAAACGCAACCGAGATTATGAAGGCTGTGAACAACGGCGTGCTGCTTACCACCAAAAACGGCGAGCGCGTTAACAGCATGACCATCAGCTGGGGCACGCTGGGCATTGAGTGGGGCAAACCTCTGTTTACCACGTTTGTACGTCAGCATCGTTTTACCAAGGAATTCCTGGATGCCACTGGCGAGTTCACCATCAACATTCCCGTAGGCGAGTTCAATAAGCAGATTACTGCCGTATGCGGATCGAAGAGCGGCCGCGACATGGACAAAATCGCCGAGCTTGGTCTTACGCTCGAAGAGCCCGAGGTTGTTAACGTGCCTGGCATTCGCGAGCTTCCGCTAACGCTGGAATGCAAGGTTCGCTATGTGCAGGATCAAGACCTGAAGCTTCTGAACAGCGAAAACGTAGAAAAGTGGTATCCCGAAGAAGACGGCTTCCGCGACTTCCACACCACCTATGTGGGCGAAATCGTAGCAGCATACGTAATCGAGTAGCGCAAAAGCACAAAGCGCACAGCAAACGCGGGGCATAGCCCAATGCATATCCGGCCTGGTAGTTTAGTTGCCTGGCCGGATTTTTTATATAAGCCAGATTATTAGTATTGCTCGTCTAGCGGAGCATGGGCTTTTACGTCACAGGTTAAGGGGAAGAACTTCTTTTGCTTATAACGGTCGAGCGCAACCAAAGCGATCATGGCAGCGTTGTCGGTGCAAGCAGAAAGCGGTGGCATGGTTAGGCGCACACCCAGGTTTTCGCACAGCTCTTCATAAGCTCGGCGCAACTCGGGGTTGGCAGCCACGCCGCCGCCCAGGCAAAATTCCTTGGCGCCAGTTTGACGCAGCGCTGTGCGCGCCTTGCTAACCTGAACATCGATTACCGCAGCCTGGAAGCTTGCGGCAACATCGGCCTGGTTGATTTCGCGGCCAGCCTGCTGCTCTTTTTGCAGGTAGGTCATAACGGAAGTTTTCAGGCCGGAAAGCGAGAATTGCAAATCGCCCGAATGCATAAGCGCGCGGGGGAAGCGCACGGCCTTAGGGTTGCCCTTTTCGGCCAAGGCAGAAATAAGCGGGCCACCGGGGTAACCCAAGCCCATAGCCTTGGCTACCTTATCGAAGGCTTCGCCCACCGCGTCGTCGAGCGTGGAGCCCATGGTGACATATTCGCCCCAGTCTTTCACATGCACCAACATGGTGTGGCCACCGGAAACCAGCGAAACCACCATAGGCGGCTTGATTTCGGGGCAGGCAATCTTGTTTGCGTACAAGTGGCCTTCCAAATGGTTAACGCCGATAAGCGGCACATCGCAGGCCCAGGCCAAACCCTTGGCAAAGGCCAGGCCAACCACCAGCGCGCCTACCAAACCAGGCGCATAGGTTACCGCCACGGCACCTAAGCTGCTCCAAGCAAGGCTGGGATTACCCGTGCGCTCGCGCGCCTGGGCCAAACATTCAACGGCAACGCCGCCAATGGCTTCAATGTGCTTGCGGCTGGCAATTTCTGGAACCACGCCGCCAAAACGGGAATGGAAATCGATCTGGGAAGCCACAACATCAGAAATAATGGTTCCTGCTTCGTCGATAATGGCGCAGGCGGTTTCATCGCACGAAGATTCAATGGCCAAAATAAGCTTACCTTGAACCTGAATGTGCTCTGCTGCCCCTTGAGCGCTTTGGGCGCTTTTGGCGGCGTCGTTCAAGCGCAGCTCCATGCCGGCAACATCGTGCTCGGAAACCGGCAGCGGACCAGCGTAGATGCAAGCATCTTCTTTATCGGAATAATAGTGCGGGCGCGTGCCAATGTTCTTCAAGCCCAAACGCTCGTAGAAAGCATGGGCGCCCGTGTTGGAAGCGCGCACTTCAAGCGTCATTTCTTTAGCGCCCAAGTCGCGCGCATCGAGCGCAATGCGAGCCAACAGCTCTTGCGCAATGCCCTGGCGGCGATGATTGGGGCTGCTTGCCACTTTAAGCAGCTGCACCTGGCCATCGTTTATCCAGCCGCCGGCATAGCCCACCAAGGTAGCCTCGCCCACAGCAACCGCACGCTTGCGCGTATCTTGCACCTCATACGCTGCCCACCAGGTACGATCTGCGCGCGGCAACTCATCAAGAACCTGCGCGGCATTCCAGGCATCGCTACCCATAACCTGCTGTTCTAACTGAGCAACCGCTGGGGCCCAAGCGGCCTCCAACGGCTGATAACGAATAACCGAACCGCCCTGTACGCCCGACTGCAAATCTTTAGCGTCAAGCTGGGGCTGCTCGGCCTGTTTAGCGAACTTAATGCGCTCATGCTCTTCAGCATCGGACAAGCGCGTATACACAGGAAGCAGGGCACACGGATCGCCTGCGGCAATACTGTCAGGGTCGAGCAAGCCCTGCGCCCAGGCATCTTGAGCGGCAAGCAAAAGGCCAGCGCCTGTTGGGTAGCGATCTTCTTCGCCAGCCAGCGCGCCACAACCTTCGCACAAATCGGAGTACTTCTTTAATGCGTCGCCGCAGATAATCGCGGCAGGCTGGCCACCTAACCACTCAGGCAAGTTGGCGGCCTTCATAACCATGTCGGAATTCAAGCGCTGCACCCCTGCATCGCTTACGTTATAGCGCACCGGGTACACTTCCTTGCGCATAGCATCGCCCAGCACAACCACAATGCCGCGCAGGCCCTTTTGCCACTGCTGCCAGGCCTGTGCATCGGAAGTGGAAACGCCAAACAGCGGAAGGCCCAATCCAATGGCTAAGCCCTTTGCGCTGGCCATGCAAATGCGCACACCGGTAAACGAACCAGGGCCGCGCCCGCACACCACGCAGGCTAGCTGGCTGCGAGCAATGCCGGCGCGGGCAAGCAGCGCATCTACTTCGGGGAGCAGTTTTACGTTGGAAGCACGAAACGCCTCCACCTCGTGCGAGGCCACGCATTCGATGGTTTTGGAGCTGTGGCACAGGCGGCCCAAGCCCAAAGAGATCATCTCGTTGGCAGTATCGAATGCGAGTACGTATTCACTCATGAAAATGCTCCTGCGGCGCACCTGGGCGCCAACGCTTTGTATTTGCTGCTAGCTATCCTAGCGCAACGCAGCTTGCCAAGCGCCAAGCACAGCTTGCCCCGCACCAAATGCGCGAGCCTGGATAGCACGGGAGGTTTCGCCCAACACCTTGATAAAAACCTCAACACGGTCTTCAGGCATTTCTTCAGGAAACTTAGAAGCCCATTCAATGCACGAAACGCCATCGCTTTCCACGGTTTCGTAAAAAGCCAGATCGTCTAGCTGTTCGGGCCCTTCTAGGCGATACAGATCAAAGTGATACAGGGGAAGGCGGCCACCATCGTAGGCAACCATAAGGTTGAAGGTTGGGCTGGTTACTGGGGCTTCAACGCCCAGCGCTGCGGCAAGGCCCTGCGTAAAGTGAGTTTTGCCAGCACCCAAATCGCCGTCAAGCGTTACCACCGCGCCCTCGGAAACCACGCTGGCCAAGGCGGCTGCCACCTGCTGCGTCTCTGTTACCGATGCAGTGTGTGCCACTTCTACCCAATCGGCCATGTTGGGCCCCTCCTTCGCCTAAAAAGAAAGCCAAGCCAGGCTTGCACGCTTAAACACGCAGACCCGGCTTGGCCGCCAAAAACTAAAACTAGCGGATAGTTTTTTCCGCCGCGAGCACCGTGTGCTCCATGGTAATAGAGGTGGTTACCGAACCAAGGCCGCCAGGAACAGGGGTAATGGCCTCAACGATAGGCTCAACGGCATCGTAGTCTACGTCGCCGCAGAGCTTGCCATCTTTATCGAAGTTGATGCCAACATCCAAAACCGTCTGACCTTCGCGGAAACATTCGGCGCCAAATGCACGAGCGCGACCCGTAGCGCAAATAACGATATCGGCCGAGCGCATAACCTGAGGCAAGTCTTTGGTGCGGGAATGGCAGATAGTAACGCTGGCATTGCGGCGAAGCAGCAGCATGGCCACCGGCTTGCCAACAACTAGGCTGCGGCCAACAACCACAACGTGCTTGCCTTCAACGGGAATGTCGTAGTGCTCAAGCGTTTTAACGCAGGCTTCGGCCGTGGAAGGAGCAAAACCTTCTTTGGCATCGGTAAACACGGCACCCAGCGAAGCGGTGGAAACACCGTCGATGTCCTTGGCCATTGCCAGCTCATCGCAAATAAGCTTGTCGTCCATGCCTTCGGGCAGCGGACGGAACACCAAGCAGCCATGAATGTTGGAATCGGCGTTGATGCGACGCAGTTGCAGCAGCAGCTTTTCCTGGGAAACCGTTTCGGGAAGCTCGAATACGCGGGTGGTAAGGCCCAATGCCTGCGCGCGCTTAACAGCAGTGCGCTCATAGCTCAAGTCGTCGGCGCGAGAGCCAACACGCACGATTGCCAGAGTAGGCTCGATGCCCAGAATATGCAGACGCTCTACGCGGTGCGCCAGGTCGGCAGCGATAGCATCGGTTACCGGCTTTGATTTAAGAATGTTGGTCATTATCGAAGTCCCTCCAACACAAAGATATAGATATCATCGGCGCGTTGACCCCATTCGTAAATGAGGCATTCCGCTTCGTCAGTGTAGCGCTTGGCGCGATCACGGTCGTCTAACATTTTAGCGTTAACGAAGATGTTCAATGCCGCGCCTTTCAGCGCGCCCTTAGCAAAGGAAACACCCGTAGCAACATCGGTGAGCGCCATTTTAGAGCCGTTGTGGGCCATAAAATCGGAAAGCTCAATTACGCGAGCGCAGGCCTTTACGATTGCCAGAGGCACTTCTGTGGCATCGATAAGGGCTTTTTGCATGGCTTCGTTTCGCGCAGCCTTTTCTTCTTCGGTTCCGCGAGGCATTTTGAAGCAGGCGGCAAGCGGAGCGAAAGCGGCCGCATCGCGGTCCATGAGTTCGATGAGCTCTTGGCGCACTTGCTCGAGCTGGACCAAGCAAGCCTTAATTTCGGGCTCGACATGGGCATAGCTCTTTTTGCCCACGGTAAGATTACCCACCATGGAATTAAGAGCAGAACCCAAAGCCCCAACGTACGAGGCTGCTGCACCGCCACCAGGCGTAGGCGTGCCAGCCGCAACCTTTTCTATGAAATCCAATTCGCTCAAAGCGAACTCCTTAAACTAGCGACAATTCGGGCTGGCATTATGCCAGCCCGATAGTAGCAATGCTTATTTTCAGACTGATTACCGTTTTAGAACAAGCCGGAAATCTTTCCCGTTTCGTCCACATCGATCTTAAACGCAGCAGGCGCCTTGCCCAAGCCCGGCATGGTCATGACGTTGCCGGTAAGGGCAACCACAAAGCCCGCGCCCGCAGAAACCTTAACCTGACGAACCGTGATGCGGAAGCCGCGCGGTGCGCCCAGCAGATCCTTATCGTCCGAGAAGCTGTATTGGGTTTTAGCCATGCATACCGGCATGTTGCCAAAGCCCAAGCCTTCAAGCTGCTTGATTTCCTTCTTGGCGGCCGGGGTGAAATCAACGCCATCGGCATGGTAAATGCGCTTGGCAATTGCCTCGATCTTTTCGGCCAAGCCCAAATCATCTTCGTAGGTGAAAGTAAGCTCGCTGGGCTGTTCGCACAGACGCATAACCTCTTCGGCCAGCTCAACGCCGCCTTCGCCGCCCTTGGCCCAAACCTGGGAAAGAGCAACGTTTACGCCCAGCTCCTGGCACTTGGCGCGAACCAAATCGATTTCGGCTTGCGTATCAGTGGGGAACTCGTTGATGGCAACCACGCAAGGCAGGCCGAATACCTTGGTTACGTTTTCGACATGCTGTAGCAGGTTGGGAAGGCCAGCTTCCAGCGCCTGCAGGTTTTCCTCGTTAAGGTCAGCCTTGGCAACGCCGCCGTGGTTCTTCAAAGCACGTACCGTGGCAACAACCACAACAGCGTCGGGCTTAAGGCCAGCAAGGCGGCACTTGATATCCAGGAACTTTTCAGCACCAAGGTCGGCACCGAAGCCGGCTTCGGTTACGCAGTAATCGCCCAAGGCACGGGCCATGTTGGTGGCCATGATGGAGTTGCAGCCATGCGCAATGTTGGCAAACGGGCCGCCATGTACGAATGCCGGGGTGCCTTCCAGGGTCTGCACCAGGTTGGGCTTCAAGGCATCCTTCAAAAGGGCAGCCATAGCGCCTTCAGCGTGCAAGTCGTGCGCGGTAACGGGCTTGTCGTCGCGCGTATAGGCAACAACAATGCGGCCCAAGCGTTCCTTTAAGTCGGTAATAGAGGTTGCCAGGCAGAACACAGCCATAACCTCGGAAGCTACCGTGATATCAAAGCCGTCTTCGCGCGGAACGCCATTGGCTTTGCCGCCCAAGCCGCAAACAATGTTGCGCAGCTGGCGGTCGTTCATATCTACCACGCGCTTCCAGGTAATGCGGCGCACGTCGATGTTCAGCTCATTGCCGTTGTGAATGTGAGCATCCAGCAAAGCAGCCAGCAGGTTGTTAGCAGCGCCGATTGCGTGGAAGTCGCCCGTGAAGTGCAGGTTGATTTCTTCCATGGGGATAACCTGAGCATAGCCGCCGCCCGCAGCGCCACCCTTGATACCGAACACAGGGCCCAGCGAAGGCTCGCGCAGAGCTATTACTGCGTTCTTGCCCAGATGGGAAAGCGCATCGCCCAAGCCAACGGTGGTGGTGGTTTTGCCCTCGCCCGCAGCGGTGGGATTGATGGCGGTTACCAGAACCAGTTTGCCGGGAGTGTGCTGCTGTTCGCGCAGCAGGTTGTAGTCAACCTTGGCCTTGGTTTTGCCGTAGCACTCCAGGTATTCTTCGGAAATACCAGCTGCAGCGGCAACTTCAGTGATGGGTTTAGGGGTTGCCGCCTGGGCAATCTCGATATCGGTCAGCATAGGGGCTCGCTTCCTCTTCGGTACCTGATAAACGGCTTGCTAAAACCTATTTAGCAAGCTCATCGTAGATCATGCGCAAACCCTGCAGGGTTAGCTCAAGATTGATTTCGGTGATGTGCTTTGATGCGGGGGCTATGCGGTGCGCCAAACCGCCGGTTGCGACAACCGTGGCTTCGTATCCCAACTGGTCGAACACGCGCTCGACCAAACCGTCCACGCGGGCAGCTTCGCCATACACCACACCAACCTTTAAGGCGTCGGCGGTGTTTTCGCCAATAGCCGTACCAGGGTCTTCCAACTCTACCGAACGCAAAAGCGCAGCGCGTGAAAGCAGCGAACGCATAGAAGACTCCACGCCGGGCGCAATGATGCCACCCACAAAGGTGCCTTCGTTGTTGATGATTTCGATGTTGGTAGCGGTGCCAAAGTCCACCACAATTACGGGCGAGCCATACATTGCCTTAGCGGCAGCGGCATCGGCCACACGGTCGGCTCCCAGCTCGGCAAACTTGGTTTTGTCCATATTTACCAAGTGGCCCACGGTCTGCGCAGAAACCACCAAGACTTCCACCCCAAAGGAGCGAAGGCAAACCTTTTCCCAATTATGGGTAAGGGCAGGCACAACAGAAGCCAAGATAGCGCCATCGATGGATTCTTCGCTTAATCCTTCGGCACGCAACAAAACATGCACCTTGATGCGCAACTCATCGGAAGTGTGGTCGACATCAGTGGCAACGCGCCACATATGAACCAGGTGTTCGCCGTCGTAGACGCCCAGCACCGTTTGGGTATTTCCCACGTCAATGGCAAGTAACATGTTTCCAACAATCCCTTCAGATATATGCGCTTCGAGCGAATGCTACCATACCATCTTCTTTACTAGGCTTCGCCTAAACCGTAATTTGCCCTTAACGTTTTAGAGGTGCTGCAAAATGGAAAACCAATCCGCCCGCATTCTTATCGTCGATGACGAGCCTTCCATCACGGAATTCGTCAGCTACGCTATGAAAAAGGAAGGCTACCAAACCGAGGTGGCCGGCAATGGCGAAGATGCGTTGGCCAAAATCGAAAGCGAGCACTTCGATTTATTCATCTTGGACATTATGCTGCCCGGTATCGATGGTTATGAGCTGTGCCGCCGCATCCGCGCCAAGATGAGCACTCCCATTTTGTTTCTTTCGGCACGCGATAGCGAGCTTAACAAGGTGGTTGGCCTGGAGCTTGGCGCCGACGACTACCTGGCAAAGCCGTTTGGCGTGCGCGAGCTGATGGCACGCACTCGCGCCTTGCTGCGTCGCAGCCAGGGCATCGAAGCCGCACAGCCAAGCAATGAAGTTACGGCAAGCGGCATCACCCTAAACGAAGATACCCACGTAGCCAAGGGCGACAAGGGCCCCATTGACCTTACCCCGCGCGAGTTTGAGCTTTTGTGTTGCCTTATGCGCAATGCCGGCAAGGTGGTTTCGCGCGAAGATTTGCTGCGCGATGCTTGGGGCTGGGAATTCATCACCGAAACCAAAACGGTAGATACGCACATCAAGCGTCTGCGCGATAAGATAGAAGCAGCCGGTTACGACCCCAAGCTGGTCGAAACTGTGCGCGGCTACGGCTATCGCTTCAAGAAGTAACTTGGCGCTGGCCTGCGGCAACGCGCTGCGCTGTTACTTCGAGGGGAATTCATGAGGCTGTTTACGCAAATTTCGTTTCTTACCACGCTGCTGGCACTGCTGGCTGCTGTGTTGGTTGGCGCTGCAGCCGTATTTGTATTTGGATGCCCGGTGTTTGTGGTTGTCTACATCGTTCCCTCGGTATTTTTGTGCTACTTCCTAAGCTTGCTTATTGGCCGTTTTATGACGCAGCCTCTAACCGCCCTTGCACGCAAAGTGCGCGCATACCGCCAGGGCGATAAATCCATCACCTTTGAGTCGACGGGCAGCATGTACGAAGCCGATCAGCTTTCCGAAGACTTCAATGCCCTGAACCAGGCCTACGAGGCAAAGCTCAACGAGCTTACCAACATCCAAAACCAGCAAGATTCCTTCGTAAGCGACGTGGCACACGAATTCCGCACACCCCTTACCGCCATCAGCGGCAATGCCGAGCTCATGCTGGACCCTGATATGCCGCAAGAAACACGCGAGCACTTCTGCGAGATTATTTTGAGCGAATCGGAGCGCCTGAAGAAACTCACCAACAACCTGCTGGCGCTTCAGCATGCAAAAGAGGGCGTACCTGCAGCCGAGCTGAAACGCGTGGACATTGCTACCGTTGCGCAAGAAGTTATAGACATGCTTGAGCCTTTGGCGCAGGACAAAAACGTAACGCTTGCCTTAGAGGGTGCAGCGCCCGATATCCTGGCCAACACCGACCGCTTAAAGCAGGCAATCATCAACCTGGTTGATAACGCCATTCGTCATGTGGACGAGGGCGGACATGTAACCGTTGTGCTTTCCGGCCTAAACGGGCAGGCCCTTGTGGCCGTAAAGGACGATGGCTGCGGCATCAAAGACGACCCTTCCCTACTGTTCAAGCGCTTTTTCCGTAGCGACTTTTCGCGCGCGCGTTACAGCGGTGGTGCCGGTTTGGGGCTTGCCATCGTGAAGGAAATTGTAGAAAGCTTTGACGGCACGGTAACCGCGTTCAACAGCCCCGAAGGCGGTGCGGTATTTGTAGCAGCCTTCCCCGCAATGCAGTAGTTGCTAGCTTGTGCACTGGCGGCCGCGCTGGCAACTTAGGCTGACAGGCTTTACCAAACTCAAAAAGCTGGCAAGCCTGCCGCAAACGGGCATGCATGATAAACGCCAGCATTTCCCCAAGCAAAAAGAAGAGGGCCCTTCAAACGAAGAGCCCTAAACCGCAAGCTTTGTAGCAGAGGCTATTTAACCACTGCGGCCACCGCTTGTGCAACCAGCACAGCGGCAATCATCTTAAGAATATCAATGACCACAAACGGCGCTACGGCAGCAGCAAATGCCGCTTCGGGGCTAAGGTTGCCGGCAACCATAAGCCACGCCCAGCCGAACACGTACAGCACAGCCAAGAAGACAACGCCCATAACCAGGTTGCGGGCCAAACGACCGGCTGCCATGTGAGCGCCGAAGAACGAGGTTTCCTTTTCGGAGCCGAACAGGGGCGTACGCTTTACCAGGGCATCAACGCCCAAGGCAACGGCACCAGCCACAAAAAAGCCAACGATAAAGCCGCCCGTGGGGCCCAGCAGCGCGGCCAAGCCGCCTTTGAACGAAGAGAACACAGGCAAACCAATGCCACCTAAAACCAAGTAGCCGCCAATGGAGATAAGGGCCAGCTTGGGCGGCAAGGCAAAAAGCACAAACATCACGGCCAAGGTTTGCAGCGTAAACGGCACGGGGCCAAAGGGCACAGTTACCCAAGCCGCAACAGCCATAAGGGCGATGGACAAACCGCAGAATGCCACGGATCGGGCACGAGCAGAAGAGCTTTGCTTAATGGCTTCGGACATGGCGGGGGTTCCTTTCGGTTGGCTTTGGGGGTAAACCATATACAACATGACGAAGTATAGTTCCGCTTCTTATATATAGAAACGGGCAAATTCAGACGATTTGTAGAGCAAATAAACCAACGTTCAGGAATAGCAAGATAGGGCCAGATAAAGGCTTGCCTGCGTGAACACTAACAGCTCATCACAAACAATTGGCTAACAGCTATTCGGCGGATTTCCCGGCCTTGCCAAACTTCGCAGTAATTTCGCCACGCTCCAGCTTCTTCAAGCGGCGCAGCTCAAAGAGCAAGAAGGCCGCCGTAGTGGCAACGGCCAAGATATCGGCGCCCGGCACGGCGAAGTAGAGGGCATCCAGGCTGTTGAGCGAGGGCACCAGCACGGGCAGTACCATAGGCAGCACGATATAGAGCGGAATAAGGAACAGAATCTGACGCGTAAGCGAAAGCAGAACGCTCTTCAAAGGCTGACCAGTTGCCTGGAAGTAGTTGGAGGTAACGATCTGCGAGCCAACCAGCGGCAGCACCAAAATCTGAACGCGAAGAGCGAATGCCGTGAATTCGCGCAGGGCGTCGTCGCGAATACCGAACACGCTAACAATCTCGGGGGCGAAGATCATGAGCAGAGCCCACATGAAGGTACCCAAGCAGGTTGCCGTAAGAATGCCGTACAGCAACGTTTTGCGAACGCGAGGAATAAAGCCCGCACCGTAGTTGTAGCCCAGCAGCGGCTGAATAGCCACCGCCGTGCCAATAAGAGGCAGCACAGTAAACATGGCGCAGCGCTGAACAACGCCGATGGAGGCCAATGCAGCTTCGGCGCCCAGTGGGCTTTGGCCGCCGTAGAGCACCAGCAAATAGTTGATAAGGAAATTGATAACCGACATGGCCATCTGCATGATGAAGCTGGCGGCACCCAAGCTGAAGATATAGCCTACGATTTCGGCTTCGAGCTTAAGGTTGCGCGCGTACAGCTTGAAAGCCACACCCTTGGTAAGCAAGAAGTACCAAAGCACCGAAAGGCACGAAACGCCCTGGCCCAGCACCGTTGCCAGCGCGCTGCCGTTAACGCCCCAGCCCAAAACCAAAACAAACAGGAAGTTAAAGGCAATGCAGGCAAACGTGCCAATAAGCATAGTAAGCAGGGCGCGGTTAGGAGCACCAGCGGTGCGGATGAAGTTGTTTACACCCAAACCGATTACCTGGAAAATCACACCGAAGCTGATGATGCGCACAAAACTGTAAGTGTAGTCGTGGATTTCGGGGGTAACGCTAGAAAGCGAAAGCAGGGCTTCCATGCAAGGGTTAATGCCGGCAAGAACGGCAACCGCAACAGCAATAACGATGCCCAGGCCAACCGTATTGCCCAGGGTTTTTTCGGCCGCATCGCGGTTGCCTTCGCCCAAACGCAAAGCGCAAAGTGCGTTGCCGCCGTTGCCAATGAGCATGCCCAATGCCATAAAGATGGTCATAACGGGCATGGCGGCCGTGGCAACCGAAAGGCCGATTTCGCCCATGGCCTGGCCAAGGAAAACCGAGTCGATAACGTTGTAGGCGCCGTTGACCAGCATGCCCACAATAGAAGGAATAGCGAATTCCACAATAAGCTTAGGGATAGAGCCAGTGCCCATGCGCGCCGTACGCGCATCGCCCTTGGGTGCTGGGCGCGCCGAACTTGCCGTTTCGCGCAGCGACCCTTTTTCGAAACGAGGGCTTTCTTGCTCGTTATTCCTCTGCTCTTGCAGCTCGTCTGCCATCTGGCATTCCCTTTCAATATGCAGGTGTTATAGGGGGCGCTGGTAAAAACCAGCGCAAACCATTGTGACGCTACGGCATGAGCAATAGGCTCCCTCTATACAAAACGCACGTTTTGATGGATATAGACCCATAAATGCCATTTATCCCCAAACCAAACAGCAAAAAGAGGAAAATAGGGCGCGGTGTAGAAGAAAGGATTTTCATGGGAATCCCTGAAATAATTATGCTTGGCCTGGCACTTTCGATGGACGCGTTTGCCGTTACCATCTCGAACGCCTTTGCCTACCCCAAGCTTAGCCATATTCGCCAGGCGTCCATGCCCATTGCCTTTGGCGTGTTCCAGTTCCTAATGCCGCTGATTGGCTACTGCCTAGGCCAGCTGGTTAGCGACATCATTACGCAATACGCAGGCATTATCACCTTCGTTATTTTGGGCTTTATTGGCGGCAAGATGATTTGGGATGCTTTCCACGAAGACGATGATGAAGAAGCCCCTTCGAAGGGAACCCTTACCCTGCCGGTACTGCTGTTCCAGGCAGTGGCAACCAGCATCGATGCGCTGGCCGTTGGCGTCAGCTTTGCTGCGCTTGAAGTAAACATGCTTTTGGCCGTTTCGCTGATCGGTATCACCACGGCCCTTACCTGCACAATTGCACTGCTTATTGGTAAGCGTTTTGGCCAAGCACTTGGCAGCAAGGCCACCATCGTAGGCGGCATCGTGCTTATTGCCATCGGTGTAAAGTCGCTGATTTTCTAAGGGCAGCTACATATTGCGACGCGGAACTTCTTTGTCACGCAAGGGGCAAAGTGTCCTGCAGCAGAGCCAGGCCGCCCGCTACCCTTGCCGTTTTGCGGCTGCGGTCGCTGCTTCATGTATTGGCAGATGATTTCCTTACGGAAATCTAAGCAGGAAAAGTTTTCAGAGTGACCCTCTCCGCCGCAGGACACCCTGCCATAGAGGTTCAGCGCACTGCAAGCTACCCCACCGCAGCAGAACCAAAAATTCGCCCTAACCCAAGGCTTCAATATGCACTTCGCCAGAGGCCATGGGGCGCACACCTTCAGAAGTCTGCACCAGCAAGTTGCCCTGACGGTCAACGCCCTGGATGGTGCCGGCAGTGGTCTGCGCGCCCGTAACTGTGGTTAGCGTTGCCTGCTTTCCCTTATAGGCAAAACGTTTGGAGTATTCCTGATAGAAGGCCCGAAAGCCCTGCTTTGCCCAAATGGCGTAGCGGCGCTCAACTTCTTGGAGCGCAAGCTCAAGCACCCTGGTCATAGCCGAGCGCTGCTCTTCGCTCAAACCAGGCTGAGCCTTGCCTTCGAACACGTAAGCCTGACGGTACTTGCCCGAAATGGGCTGCGCTTCTTGCGGCTGGAATAAGTTCATGCCTATGCCGATGCACACTCCCCCCGCCAGAGCTTCAAGCGAAATGCCCACCAACTTGCCCTGGGCGCACAAAACATCATTGGGCCACTTGATTAGTGGTTTGCAGCCTACAGCAGCTTGCTCCAATGCGTCGGCGCAGGCCAATGAGATTACCAAGCTAAGCGTGGGCAGCTGCTCCATAGCAATGCTGGGGCGCAGCGCAAACGAAGTATACAGGCCGCCTTGCGGGCTTTGCCATGTTCGACCCTGACGGCCATAACCGCCGCTTTGCTCGAGCGCCGTGGCGCAATAACCTTCAGCGCAGCCTTGCCGCATTGCCGCCTTTACCAGTTCATTGGTGCTTTGCACGCAGCCATAGGCATGTACATCCCAAAACGACGAAGCAATGGGCGAAAGCGGCCGAAGTGAGCAGGGGCGCTCTAGCACTTCCACGCCTTCCCCACCGTTACCGTATCGGCAGTTACCACGGTGCCATTGGCAAGCTCGTGGTTGGGGGCAATTTCAAGCAAGGGCTTTACCACAAAGTCGCGCTCGGTAAGGCGCGGATGCGGAAGCGTAAGCACTTCCAAGTCGGAAACATAGCCCTGGTAATCGAGGATGTCCAAATCGCAGGTGCGGGGGCCGTTCTTCTTTTCGCGAACACGACCCAGGCGGTTTTCGATGATGTTGAGGCAGCGCAGCAGCTCTTGCGGAGGCAAACCGGTGCGCAGTATGGCCACGGCGTTTACAAAAGTATCCTGGTCTTCTACGTAGGCAGGCTCGCTTTCGTAAAAGCTGGAAATATCGGCAATCTGCGTATCGGGCAGCATGCACATATCGGCAATAGCCTGGCTGAGCATAGCCTTTTTGCCTTCAAGCTCTTCGCCGGGGTCGGCAACCAAGGGAAGGTTGCAGCCCAGCGCCACGAAGGCATAGGGGCGCAAGTTTTCTTTCAGCGATTCTTCGGTAAGCGCCACGTTGTGCGTGCGGATTACCGAAGCGCCCAGCTCGCACGCCATAAGTGCCTCGGCGGCAGATGCAGCATCGCGCTCTTTGGGCTCTTCGATGTTGTAAGCCTTGCCGATATAGCTTTTGCGGGAAACCGCCACCATGGTGGGGTAGCCCAGGTGCACCAGCTCGTGGAAGTTGCGCATAAGCTGAATGGTTTGATTGGCGGTTTTGCCAAAGCCCGGGCCTGGATCCAAGCAAATACGTTCGCGGGCAATACCCGCAGCTTGCAGCTCTTCGGCGCGTTTGCCCAGATAGTCAACCACTTCGGCAACTACATCGTCATAGCAAGGCTCTTCCTGCATGGTGCGCGGGTCGTTTCCCTGCATGTGCATTACCACCAGGCCAGCATCGCAGCCCTTGGCAACTTCTACCATTGCTGGGTCGCGAAAGCCCGTAACGTCATTGATGATGCTAGCGCCGGCTTCAATAGCGGCATGGGCAACTTCAGCGTGACGCGTATCGATGCTCACACAAATGTTTTCGGCAGCTAAGCGCGCAATAACGCCCAGCACACGGCTCTTTTCTTCTTCTGCCGAAACAGGCTCGGCACCAGGACGGGTGCTTTCGCCACCCACGTCGATGATTAGCGCGCCTTCTTCAACCATCTGCTTTGCAGCAGCCACCGCTTCATCTTCATTGGCGTAAGAGCCACCGTCCGAAAACGAATCGGGAGTGACGTTAAGAATGCCCATGATTACCGGAGTTCGGGAATCGAAGGGGTATTTTCCGCAGCGCCAGATCATTGTTCCTCCTATAAACGAAACCCCGGGCCAACACAGCCCGGGGCGTTTGTTTAAATGGTTTGAGCAAATTCCTACTTGTCGGATTCCTGCTCAGAGTTGGTTTCTGCTTCGGGGGCCTGAGGTGCTGCAGCCGCAGGTGCAGTAGGTGCCGCAGCTTCAGCTGGGGCCTGAGCTACAGGCTGAACCGGAGCACCATCAGCAGGGCCCTGATCGGTAGCAACAGCAGCATCGACAGGAGCAGCTTCGCCGTTGGCAGCCTTGAGCTCTGCTTCCTTGGCTTGCTCGGTTTGCAGGTATTCCTCCCACTTGTTGTCGAGCAGGGCCTGGCAGGCATCGCCATCGATGGTTTCGCGCTCAAGCAGTACCGAAGCCATAAGGTCCATCTGGCTGCGACGGCCAGAAAGGATTTCGGCTGCACGGTCGTGCGCTTCCTTCATAAGGCGAGCAACCTCTTCGTCGATACGACGAGCCGTTTCGTCGGAGTAGTCCTGCGTATTGCCGTAATCGCGGCCCAAGAACACTTCGTGATTGGGCTGGCCGAAGATCTGAACACCCAGCTCGGAGCTCATGCCGTAGTTGGTAACCATGGCGCGTGCCATCTTGGTGGCGCGCTCCAAGTCGTTGGAGGCGCCGGTGGTAATGTCGTCGCAGAACAGCTCTTCGGCAACACGACCGCCCATGAACACGGCAAGCTCGTCGCGCATCTGATTGCGGCTGTTGAGCACCTTGTCTTCATCGGGGATGGAAAGCGTGTAACCCAAAGCGCGGCCACGGCTGATGATAGAGATCTTATGCACTGGATCGGCGCCTTCAAGCAGGTGGCCAACCAAAGCATGACCGCTTTCGTGGTAAGCGATGGTGGTGCGGGTGACCTTGTCGAGCACACGGCCCTTGCGCTCAGGACCGGCGATAACGCGCTCCATAGAGTCCTGAACCTCGGCGTTGGTGATTACGTGCTTGTTGCGGCGAGCCGTAAGAATGGCCGATTCGTTAAGCAGGTTGGCCAAGTCGGCGCCGGTGAAGCCCGGGGTAAGCTTGGCAATTGCGGTAAGGTCCACATCGTCGGCCAAGGGCTTGTTTTCGGCATGCACGTTCAAGATCTTTTCGCGGCCCTTAACATCGGGAGCATCGACCACAATCTGGCGGTCGAAGCGGCCAGGGCGAAGCAATGCGGGGTCAAGAACGTCGGAGCGGTTGGTAGCAGCGATAAGCACAACAGAATCGTTGGCCTCAAAACCGTCCATTTCAACCAGCAGCTGGTTTAGGGTTTGCTCACGTTCGTCGTGACCGCCGCCCAAGCCTGCGCCACGCTGACGGCCAACGGCATCGATCTCGTCAATGAAGATGATGGAAGGTGCGGCTTCCTTTGCCTGCTTGAACAGGTCGCGAACACGCGAAGCGCCAACGCCTACGAACATCTCAACAAAGTCGGAGCCGGAAATGCTAAAGAAGGGAACGCCTGCCTCGCCTGCAACAGCGCGAGCCAGCAGCGTTTTACCAGTGCCCGGAGGGCCCACCAGCAGGCAGCCGCGCGGGATCTTTGCGCCCAGCGACTGGTACTTAGCCGGATTTTCCAGGAAGTCTTTGATTTCCTGCATTTCCTCGACAGCTTCGTCAACACCGGCAACATCGCTGAAGTGAACATCAGGATGCTCTTCAACGTTTTTCTTAACCTTTGCCTTGCCAAACGACATCTGCGAGTTGTTTGCCTTGTTCATCTGGCTGAAGAAGAACAGCAGCAAGCCCGCGATGATAAGGATGGGCAAAACACTTGCCAGGATAGAGCCCCAAGGCGATGCCAGGCGCACGCTGTACTGAATGTTGGGGTTAGCCGACATGAGCTGGCCCAACGAATCGGAGCCCACCCACGTCACGGTGTAATTGTGCTCGGAACCCAACTTGGAAGCGGAAAGCTTCTGCGTTTGTACGATAGTGGGGCGTGCACCGTTGTTGCTTTCGGTGCTCAGGCCGGAATTCAGCGCATCGAATGCCTTGTTGAAGGCATCGGAGGTAGACTGGCCAGCGGTAGAAGCTGGGTAGTACGTACCGGTGATGGTGTAGGAACCGGTGTCGTACACTGCCGTTTCAACACGGCCCTGTTCTACGGCCTGCATGAATTCGGAGGTTTCCAACGTATCGGTTTGCGTAATGCCGTTGGTACCGGTCATGGTGCGGGCCATCATGATCATGAAGAATACGCCCACCGCCAAGAACACGATCAGCGTAACTACGCTCGAGCGCTGGGGCTGCTTGGAGTTCTTATTGGAGTTTGGTGATTGTGCCATATGGCTAGTTCCTTATGCTGCTTATGCTGCTTGTTACTACTGTGCTTATTCGGCTGTGACCTGGGGCTTTAAAACGCCAATGCAAGAAAGGTTGCGGTAGCGCTCTTCGTAGTCTAGGCCGTAGCCCACGATGAATTCATCTGGGCATTCAAAGCCGATGTACTTGCAGTTGATATCTGCCTGGTTGGGAGTGTCTTTGCGAAGCAGGGTTGCCACTTCGATAGAAGCCGGGCCGCGCGACTCAAGATTTTTCATGAGGTAGCGCAGGGTAAGGCCGCTGTCCAAAATGTCTTCAGCAATAAGAACGTGACGGCCTTCGATTTGGCTGGTGAGGTCTTTCAAGATGCGCACAACGCCGGAGCTTTTCATGCCATTGCCGTAGGAAGAAATGGCCATGTAGTCCATTTCGACAGGCAAGTGGATTTCACGCACCAAGTCGGCCATAAAAATGGCGGCGCCGCGAAGCACGGAAATAACCACGATGCTCTGGCCTGCGTAATCTTTAGTGATTTGCGCGCCAATTTCCTTAACGCGCTCACGAATTTCTTCCTCGGTGAAGAGGATGTGGTCGAGATCGGGATGCTGCTCCACGAAAGGCCTCTTTTCCCGCCAGGGGCGGATAAACGTCAATACAGGTTGAAAGTGTAACAAAACCCCCGCCCTGCCCTTTTCGCAGCAGCCACACCGTAGCCCAATTGCAATAAATCTTCACCCGAGCATGCGCTTAGCCAAGCCCCATTGAGCCAACGAACCTAAAGAGAGCTCACGATTCTAAGAAGATGGGCAAACATCGTGGGGCAATGGGTCCAAGCCCAGCAATGAAGCGAAGCTGGCCTACCCAGATAAAGCCCGAGGATACTGCAGGGCCAAAAGACGCGAATAAAGCCAGGACGCCACGGGGCCGATAGGCTCTCAGTTCACCCGCTACCCTTGTCGCTTTGCGACTGCGGTCGCTGCCTCATGCATTTAAAAAGGCGCCCTTTCGGGCGCCAATCAGGAATTGCTTTCAGAGTTCACTTCGCGCCTATCGGCCCCGTGGCGCAACTGAAGCTCTTGGGTTAGAGGACCCAGAGGCGTTTATTCGGCTGCCTCGGCCACCTCTACCTCAACCTCGGTATTCAAAATGTCGGGGAAATTCTTCAGCAGGGCATCCACCGGCAAGCCCACGATGTTGTTGAAATCGCCTTCATACTTTTCGACCAGCGCGCGGCCCTTGCCCTGGATGCCATAAGCGCCCGCTTTGTCGATGGTTTCGCCGGTAGCAACGTAAGCGTTGATATCCTCATCGGAAAGATCTTTGAAGGTTACTTGGCTGGTTTCGGCAAACGAGCGGAAAGCCAGCGAAACGTTGCCATCGCCGCCGTTTTCTTCGGTTTCGTTGAGCATAACCAGCCACACCGAAACGCCAGTGATTACCTGGTGGGTGCGCCCCGAAAGGCTGCGCAGCATTTCGCGGGCATTGTCGGCGCTGTAGGGCTTGCCCAGCATTTGGCCGTCCAGCACCACCGTGGTGTCGGCGCCGATAACGATGCCCAGGCCCACGGGATTTTCGGCCAGAATATCCTGAATAACGGCACCAGCCTTGCGCTCGGCCAGTTTCTTTACCGCCTCTTCGGGCTGAGCCGCCAAATCGGGCTCAAGCGATTCGTCTACTTCGCTGCTGCCTTTGTATACGGCAAACTTAACGCCAGCTTCTTCGAGAAGCTGCTTACGGCGCGGGCTGGTAGAAGCAAGAATCACATTTACGGGGAGCTTTTTGGTAGGCATGGAATCTCCTATTCTTTGGGCCAGGGCTCTGGCCCAAGCAACTTTAACTTAGCTATGCGCTGGCTTTCGACGGGCACGAAACACCGCCATGGGCTCCACCAGCACGCCGTGCTTATTGGCGCTTACCGCCAAATTACCTTGAATGTTGGTTACGAAACCGCTGATGGGAGCATTATCTTCGCCAAACGCGGAAAGGACAGCATCAACCGAAGCCGCCTCGATTCGCACTTCGCCGCCAATGAGCTGCTGCAAAAGCGTAACCACGGCGCGGCGCTGCACAGGCAAGGCCACTTCGCCAAAGCTGGGCAGCAGAAGGCAGCTATCGTGGCCGCCATCACCATCATCGCCCGTAAACTGGGCATGCTGCTCGGAAGCCTGGCTAGCCAGCTGCTGCAGATAGTCATCTTCATCGGCAATAAGGTTCATGGTGCGACACAGCGTATCCAACAACTGCGGGTTGCGCTCCTTTGCCTTAGGAACGATTTCGTGACGCACGAAAGCGCGGAAGCGATCAGTGTGCGCATTGGTGGCATCTTCGCGCCAACGGTTGCCCGCTTCGTCTTCAACTGCCAAGCTTTCGGGCAAATCGGCAATGTAGGAGCGCAAGGCTTCGCGCGAAACATCCAGACAAGGGCGCACCACAGGGCCATTTTGATACAGCATGGATCGAAACCCGCCAGGGCCAGTGCCCTTGATAGAGCGCATATAAAAGTTTTCCACGCGGTCGTCCTGCGTATGCGCGGTAACTATGCGGCCAATCGAAACGGGCGTTGCAGTATGGCGGCACAGGCTTTCCAGCGCTTCATGCGCAGCGAGGTAGCGCTCGCGCCTGCCAATAGCTTCGGCATTGCCACCGGTGGCCGCCACCAGCGCAGGCACATCAATTTCGCAAGCAAAGAATGGAATGCCCAGGCGCTGGGCCAGGCGCTCGACAAAACGCGCATCCGCGTCGGCTTCTTCGCCACGGATTTTATGATTAACGTGCAGTATTGCAGGCTGGCCAATTTTGCCGCGAGCAAACAAGTCGGCCACGATGTAGGCCAGTGCCGTGGAATCCGAACCGCCCGAGACCATGGCCAAAACCGGGGTTTCCGCGTCCAAAAGCTTGCGGGAAGCGATGGTCTGCTCGATGGCTTCTATCATGTTGGGGCCTTCCTGGATTCCTACCTGCTGGCAACAAAGCGCACAGGCATATTGCAAGCCCGATAGGCGCTTTGCTAGCTTGTTCATTGTAATAGAACACTATTTTGAACGGAGTGCCCCATGCGGTTCATCCTTAGCACCATAGCAATTTTCGTAGCCACCGGCGCAGCTGTATTCTTTGTTCCAGGCGTGCAAGTTGTTGGCCAGAGCTCGTGGGTCTCCATCGCCATCGTGGCGCTGTTCATCGCACTCATCAACATGACCATTAAGCCGCTATTGCAGCTGCTCAGTTTGCCCATCACCGTTATTTCGCTGGGCATTTTCTATCTGGTTATCAACACGGTGCTGCTGTACTTGGCAGCCGCACTGGCAAATGCGCTGTTTGGGGCCGGGTTCGTTATCAGCTCGTTTGCTTCAGGCTTTATTGCCGCCATTATCATCTCTATCGTTTCGGGCATCATGAATGCTATTTTGGGAACTGATAACGTATAACAATTTTTACGCCCTTTGGCCTAGCCAGCCTTGCTTTTCACCTAAGCGGATAAGGTAAAATTTACCCCTAGGGAAAGGAGAAGCCATGGCCGCGCAAACCAGTAGCCATAACACCGAAAAGCCCAAGGTTCGCACGTCTAAAGCTACAGCCAAAAGCCGCAATACGCGCGAAAGCATTGTGGCCGTGGCCATCGAGCTTTTCCGCACCAAAGGCTACGGGCGCACCTCGCTAAGCGAAATCTCGCGCCAAGCCGGCATCGATCCTTCCTCGTTCTACTACTACTTCTCTTCCAAAGATGCGCTGGTAAACAGCGTGTTCGACAAGAGCAAAAATATCCCCGAAGTCCAACATCTAGAGCAGCTTTCTGGCAATCGCGCCGCTCAGCTGTGCTCGCTTATCATCTTCGACACCGTGCGCAAGTGCGAGCTGCCCGTCGATTACATTGAGCTTGAAACCATAGCCACGCAAAACCGCGATGCTTTTGACTCGTTCTTTGAGCACTACCGCATGCTGTACAAAAGCATCGTTACCATCTTGCAGCGCGGCATTGCCGAAGGCGTCTTTATACCCTGCACGCCCGATGTACGCGCGGTTACCATTCTTTCATTGGACGAAGGGTTGCAGCATCATTTTCACGCCAAGCACCGTGATGAGCTTATTTTGGCAGCATCGGGCTATCCCGTACGCAACTACACGCCCGAAGATATTGCCCGCATGGCGGCATACTCCGTCATTCCTTCGATTGTTAAAAATCAAAGCGAAGTGGAGCCTTCCATCGACGAAGGTTTAAAGCTGTACTACCAGCTAAACAGGGAAACAGATAATCAGGATTAGCTGTGCGGTCACAGCCAGGCTGCGCAGCGCACGGCTGGGCCGCATAATATGCGTCAACAACGCAGAAAAGCCTGTTCGCAGCTGGAGACCATGCATTTAGCCACACTGATACACGCTAGCGCCTTAAAAGAGTCCCCTGCTGCACGGTTAGACATTCCAAGCTAGGCACTGCAATGGTTGCACATGCTTCAACCTTGTTTTGCGGTACGCCATCGGCATCGCAGTACAAGCCCACCACAGGAAAGCCCGCACTGCGCAGCGTTTCCATGGCGTATAGGGAATCTTCAAAACCCCAGGTTTGCGACTTTTGAGTGCCCATCAAACGGCAGGTGTGCTCAAACACTTCGGGGCTGCGCTTGGTTGTGCCCAAGTCGTCTACCGAAACCACCGCCTTGAAATATTCGCGCACGCCAGAACTAGAAAGGCCCGCTTCCAAATAAGCAGCGCAGCTAGAAGAGCACACGCTCATAACAACGTTGTTTTGCGCGCAAGCCTCCAGCAGCTGCTCAGCACCGGGCAAAAGCGAAGCATTGCGGTAATAGCTCATCATGTAATCGTCAATGATGCTCACAACGGCCTTATCGCTTTTAGCCAAACCGTAATTGGCGTGGAAGTAATGAGCAATTTCAGGAATGGTGAGCGTGCAGAACAACTTGCGCTCTTCTAAGCTCACTTGCACGCCAGCATCGCGAGCCAGCATTCCTTCCAACCCGCGCCAAGCGCCCAAAGAATCAAGAAGGGTGCCATCGCAATCGAAGATGGCACCCAAAATGCAATTTGATTTGCTGTTATTCATAGTCTTTCTTCAGCGCTGCAAAGGCAGGCATGGAGTTGCGAATAACATCGGCCGAAACACAGTAGCTCACGCGCACCCAGCCGCCTACGCCAAAGCTGTCGGAGGGAACCAGCAGCAGCTCATGCTCCTTAGCCTTGTCGGAAAATGCCTGAGCATCAGGCTCGAGCGCCTGCATCCACAAGTAGAAGGCTCCATCGGGAGCAATGTAGTGGTAGCCCAGCTCGTCCAAGCCGCGGGTAAGCAGCTCGCGGTTAGCGGCATAAGCGGCAGCGTTAACCGGCTCGTCCACGCATTCAGCAATAACGCGCTGGAAGAATACCGGTGCGCAGATGTAGCCCAGGGCACGGCCTGCACCCGCTACAGCGAACATCACACGTTCCCAATCTTCTACGCCCTGGGGAACCAAAACGTAGCCGATGCGGTTGCCCGGCAGCGAAAGGGACTTGGACCAGGAGTAGCACACGAGCGTGTTGTCGTAGATTGCGGGAACCCACGGAACCTCGGCACCGTAAACCAGCTCGCGGTAGGGCTCGTCGGAAATAAGGTACAGAGAGCTGCCGAATTCTTCGCGCTTCTGGCGCAGCAGAGCAGCAAGAGCCTCAAGGGTTTCGCGCGTATACACAACACCAACAGGGTTGTTGGGCGAATTGATGATAACGGCGCGGGTGCGCTCATTAATAGCGGCGCTCAAAGCGTCAAGATCGATCTGGAAGTTGTCTTCGCGGGCAGGCACTTCTACGCACTTGCCGCCATCAGCCTCAATCCAAACGCGATACTCCGGAAAGAAAGGTGAGATAACGATGATTTCGTCGCCCGGCTCAAGGATGGATACCTTGATGCAGCAAGAAAGGCACGAAGCCGCGCCTGTGGTGAGGTACAGGTTTGCCGCGGTGTAATTGGTGTTGAAACGGCGGTTAAGGTTGTTGGCGATTGCCGTCTTGACAGAATCCAAGCCAGAGGCGTGCGAGTATGCGTGCAGTTCGGCAGGGGGCATATCGGCCAGCTTGTGCATGGTTTCGGCCACCTTTGCAGGGGCAGGCACGCTGGGGTTGCCGATGCTAAAGTCGAATACCTTGTCTTCGCCAATCTGAGCCTTGCGCTCCATACCGTAGGCAAACAGTTCGCGAATAGCCGAAGGGGCATTGCCCAGGGCGTACATGGTTTCGTTGATCATTGAATCCTCCTAACTGCGCCAGAAATCTGGCTTAGCTGCTTATTATGCGCCCGCGAATGCGCCGCTTCAAGCCAAAAAGGCTAGAGGTTGGACCACGCCGCAATTAGAGCATTTGTGCACTTCAATACTTGTGCTGACGAAACGCAACGAATTGGGTATAATTCATTCCTGCGCCCGAGTGGCGGAACGGCAGACGCGGCGGTCTCAAAAACCGTTGTCGAAAGACGTGCGGGTTCAAATCCCGCCTCGGGCACCAGAAAAATTAAGCTCGGCCAAACGGCCGAGCTTTTTTGTTTCATGTTTTGTTGCGCTTAATTCTAACCAGAAATTTCGTTAGGCTATTTTTTCCTCTTTCAGCCTATCGGCAATCCAGGTTTTAATTACTGCCTGACGATTGATTGCCAGTGTTTCAGCTGCTTTATCCAAGCCTTCGATCATCCACACAGGAAAGTCCACGTTTACCCGTCGAACTTCCGTATTCGCTCTACTGATTTTGGCCTTGTCCAAATCAAGGTAGTCTAGGATGTCTTCCTTGCCCTCTTCGAACAACTTATCGAATTCTTCGACACTAATCTTCTTTTTTACCGACACAGTGGACCTCCCCGCAACAATATATCCAGTAGGTATATATTATATACCTACTAAGAGCACCGATACCAATAGCACTAGCCAACAAGGCGCCACCAACGCTGGAGCGAACGGGAAGGTTTTGCGCTTAGCAGCGGCGCATACCAAGGCTTGCACGGCGGCGAACGCAGCCACGCCTAGCACATAAGGCTCGAGCAAGGTCGGACCCACAAAAGTGCAACAAGCTCCAAATAGCAAAACGTCGCCGAAACCAAGCGCATTCTTGCCAGCTAGCTTCGAGGCAACTGCGCCCAGCAGCCACATTACGCAAGCAGCAGCTAGGGCAACGAGCGCAGATTTTGCCAGGGCAACTTCGCCGCCGGCTAAAGAAGATATTCCCAAGCATCCAGGAAATAGCCCCTCGGCAACAGCGCAAGCAGTACGCAGCGCCAGCAGCACCAACAAATGCGAAACGCAAATTACGCGTCGGCGTATATCTACCGCAGAAATTAAGGCAAACAGCCCCAAAAGCAGCGCCATGAGCACGACAGTTGCCATGCGCCCCTCCCCTCTTCTAACGCATGCGAAGTAAGGGGAATATAGCGCAGCTTGGAGCATGAAAAAGCCGGCGTTTGCCGGCTTTGGAATTGGATTCGAATTATTTTCGAATCGTTTTCGAATTTTGGAATTTTTTGGAGCAGCGTACGCAACTGCAGGTTGCGCTACTTGCGCAAAGCGCGACGACGGGCAGCGCTACCTGCCACAGCTGCGGCGGTGGCCAAACACATAAGCGCAGCAGCAGCATTGGCAGAAGCATCGCCTGTTTTAGCGGACTGGCTCTTGCCCGTTGCCGCAGGATCTGCCGCAGGCACAACCTTGGTGCCAGCATGCGCTTCACCACTCAATGCCGCCAACACCGCATCAATAGCCCCCTGTGTGGGCGTGGTGCTTGCCAGCGAAATCTTATAGTTACCGCCCGCCAAACCAAGCTGCTCTTCCGCTTGGGAAACCGCAGCGGTCAAGGCATCGTATTCTGCCTGGGTCATCCACATATCGCTTGCCGCAACATCACTTCCGTCGGCGCTTATGACCACAGAAGCCAACAGCTGCTTGGCCTGCGCAATCTTAGCCTCAAGCTGCTCAAGGCTTTCCAGGCTGGCCCAGTCACGCTCTTCGGCAAAGCCCTTAATAGGCATGTTGTCTACAAGGAACTTGCCGTCGCTATTCACAGAAGACGCCACCGTGCTCCAGTCCGCCCACGTACCGTCGGCAGAACTGGTCCAACTTTCGCCCTGGTTCAAGCGCACTTCGTAATAATTGTTCTTGTTGGAATCAACCTGAATTTTGGCGCGCTCCTCTGCAAGTTCAAGCGCACCTTTATAGCCGTCGGTCGTCTTGCATTCATCGGCACACTTTTGGGCTAGCTGCTTGGCCTCTGCTTCGCTCTTTCCTTCGGCTATAAGCTCGTCATAGCGATCTTTATAAACGTCGGAAACATACTCGTTTATCGATTCGGAAACAAAGTCATCGTAGAAGGTCTGAAGCTCTTCGTCGGTCATCTTTCGCTCAGTTTCCTGGGCAACCTGATACCACATGCCGTCGGTTAGACAATGCTGGGTTACCACCACCGAATAGCGTTGACCCTCACGCATAGGAACCCAGCTATCTTCGCTAAGCATTTCGCGATGATAGCCGCCATATTCGTAGGCTTCATTAGTGGTGTAGTCGACAACCTTGGTGCCGTCAGTGGGCGAAGTAGCGTCATCTGCCAACAAGTAAACCTTGTAGTTAACCTGGGTGTTTGGTTTTACCGTTTGGCAAGTTACCGCGCGCAGGGTACGGTCCTCTTCGGCTTTGAAGATGTTGGCAGAGCTAATTTCTGTATCGGAAGATTCGATAACGGTTTTTGCGCTGGCAAGGTAATCGTACTGATCGATGATGAACTCATCGCTCATGCTAGAGGCTTCCAAGTCGAAGTCGAAAGCTTCCATTTCGTTGAGGCTATGATCGTAATACGAAATCCAGAAGTAGCCGGTTTGCTCACCCTTTTCATTCTCCAGACCCCAAGAGCCGTTGTTGGGGAAATCTTCGGTTTCGGCACCCCAGCTGTTTTTTACCAGCCAAGCGCCATCACCGTCGGGCGCGTTTAGGAAGTTCGATGCACTGTAATTATCGTCCCACCCAACGATGGTAACCATATGGTTTGAATCGACGGTTTCGTTCGTGTAATGAGCCCATGTTTCGGTATTCAGATACTTTGCATCTACCGAAGCGCCCGGAAGAGACTGGTCTGCCTTAAACGATACCGAAATGGCGCGACCATGGTTTTGGATCTGGTCTTTTGCCGCGTTGATGCCTTCTTGGTTTATACCAATCCAGTTGCCCTCTTCATCCAGTTTGCGAGTATCGGGCAGCAAAATACCTTCTTCCAGCTCGAATTCGCTCACGTTGAGATATTCATCGGAAACCTGCCAAGTGGCATATCCTCCCTCCGACCCAATTTCGGCGGGCAAGGTATCGGAATATTCCTTGCGAATGACCTTATAGCCCTTCGCGGTTAGTTCATCGATTTCGCTTTGCGTTAGTACCTTGATTTTCTTTTCGTCGGAACCAGGCTCGTACACCTCGCACCTGATGTAGCCCTCATCGTTTTGGTACGGAACCTGCGATTCATACACCGGGCCCGAACCAGAGGCAAACGCAATGGAGGAATAGACGTTGTAGCCGCCTTTCCCCAAAAGGGCATAAATCGATTCACTGTAGTAGCCCTCGCCCGCCTGTGCGCTGCCCACGTATTTGGCAAGCTTTGGGGCAAAGGCGGTGTAGGCCAAGTGGCGCTCCGACAGGTCGAGGCCGGTATCAGCGTAGGTGCTGCCCATTTCGGACAGGATGCTGGTTTCAGAAGCGGCAATTGCGGCAAAGGCCCAGCAAGTGCCAAAAGGGTCCTGCTTCTTTACCGGGGTAACCACGCCCTTATCGCGCAAGTCGTAGCTTTTGGCAAAGCTGGAATTTGATTGCGCTTCCGCTTCGACAGTAGAAGAATACGGCGAATAGCTTCCGCTCTGCGATTCCTTTTTAGCTTGCGCCCATTCTGCAATGGCGCTTTCCTCATCTGCATAAGCCGCTGAAGGCGCAATGCCCGAAAGCGAAATTGCAAACACGGCAGAAAATGCAATGCAAAGCATGCGCTTAGCAACAGAAACAGAAGCAGTCATTTTGATCCCCTTAAAAAGAAAAGCCGCATCCACTTTAGCGGATGCGGCTTAAATAAGGCTAGTTAGCAACTACAGGGAAAATTCCTTTTCGCCATTGAATACAGCCTCGGCGTCTTCAACGCTCCAGTCGCCCAGAGTGATAGCAGAAATAGCGTTGGTAAGACGGATTGCTTCTTCGGTAGAACGCATGTGGATGTTACGGCCAGTAGCATTGCCGCAAGCGCCACCGATGTGAATCTGGTCGTGCAGCTGAGTAAGGAATACGTTGGCATCGGCCTTGGAGCCGCCAGCGCAAACCAGACCAGTGCGGCCAGAAGCCTTGGAAGCGATTGCCAGGCCCTGAGCAGAGGTCTGACCCTCAACCTCGTGAGGCGGGTTAACCTTAACGAAGTCGGCACCCAGGCACAGAGCAACGCCAGCAGCGCCAGCGATAAGATCGGGATCCTTTTCGTCGGTAACAGCCTTGCCGCGGGGGTAAATCCACAGCACAACCAGAAGGCCAGCTGCGTGAGCCTCGGCGATAAGCTCGCCTGCTTCAGCCATCATGGTGGACTCGTATTCAGAGCCCAGGTAGATGGTGTAGCCAAGACCAACGATGTTTACGCCAGCTTCGCGCATAGCAAGAACAGCTTCCAGCTCGTGGAGCTGAGGGCTGTACGGATCGTCCTGAGAACCCTTAACCAGGTTGGTTTTGGAGTTCATCTTTACCAGATAGTTGATTTCGGGATAGTCGGGAGCGTACTGAGCAACCAGACCACGCTGACCGGCCAGAACACCGATGGTGCCCTTGGAGCCGATTTCAAAAAGATGCTCGGGCTCAGCGTCGGAAGGGTCGATACCTTCGCCGTAGAAGTCCTTGTTCAAGTGCTCGATCTTCTGGTCGCATGCGAAAAGCATAAGGCGGCCCGTGCCACGGGTAGCCTTCATGTAGTTTTCAATGTAAGTCTCACGAGCTTCAGGCATTACGTCGGCGGGGACCTTTACCTGATCACGGGTGATGGTGGGCATATTGTTCCTCCTTAAAGGCATGGATACACACTTTGATTTGCATTATATAACGTTAAGCGTCTATTTGCTGCGCCAACTAAAGCCACTTCACAGCAGGCGCACCAAAGACGCGGGGATTCACTAAACGAACCGGCCATAAGGCGCAAAACTTTGCAGGTGCCCATGCGCTGCAAAAGCAAACCTATTTATGAGCTAGGGCAAGCCAGCGCCAAGCTAGAAACAAGCCAATGCGCCGCAAAAGCAAACCTATTTATGAGCTAGGGCAAGCCAGCGCCAAGCTAGAAACAAGTAAGGGCGTAAGCCAGAGCCAAGCTAAAACCATTCCCTTTTATTGGATACGTATATCTGCTCGAATTCGCTTTGGGTTTTGGTTAGGTAGATGATTCCCTCTACAATGCCCACAATCCAAACAATGCCCGTTACCAGGCCAAACGAAAACAGGCCACCAACCAGCGAAAGGGCAAGCAAAATGAAGCCCTGGGTGTTGTAGCCCAGATAGAACTTATGCACACCAAAGCCGCCCAAGAATATTGCCAGAAGGCCTGCGGCAACATGATCGCGCGAAGAAAGCGGGGCCACGTAGTGCGGCTGTTGGTAGCCCGACTGGTAGGTTTGCTGGGCCTGTTGCTGACCCGCGCCTGGTTGCGAAACGGCGTAGCCCTGATCCGCAGCGGTGGCAGCACTTTGCGCATTGGCGCCCTGAGCAGCAGCCGCCTGCGCTTCGGCAAGCTTTTGCTCGGCTGCGGCCAAGGCATCGCGCGCCGATTGCAGTTCGCGCTCGGCTGCAGCCAAGGCGTCCTGTTGCCCTGCGGGCGCTTGGTTAGGCTCGGTCATTGCCTGCACCTTCTTTCTGCTCGCGCTCTTGAGCGCGCTGGTGAGCCATTTCCTCGGCACGTTGATGAACCAGCTCTTCGCGCTTTTCTTCCATATGGTGATAGGTTTTTTGCGCGGCAAACAAGCTCATGATGCGCTCGCGGAACACAATGCCCAACAAGCACAGCACCGCAGCAATGCCAAAGATGATAAGGCTGGTTTGAACATCGCCATCGGCCAAGCCAGCGGCCGCGTAGGTAGAAATGATGACGCCCGGAATACGCGCAATGGTGGTAATTAGCAGGAAGTTGCGCATACGCATATTGGTTAGCGGCACCAAGTAGGTAAATACGTCTTTGGGCATGCCGGGAATCACGAACAAGATGAACACGATGACATTGAGCTTGCCCGAACGCTCAAATTCGTAGAACTTTACCATGTGCTCTTCGCTCACCATAGAGCGCACAAACGGCGCCCCCAGGCGATGCACTAGCTCATAGATAAGTGCGCTGGAAATAACGCAGCCAAACAGGATAATGATGGATCCAAACAGCGGGCCATACAGCATGCCTGCGGCAACCTGAACCACTTCGCCGGGGATGAACGCAACAATAATCTGCAGCAGCTGCAAGCCCAGCAACACCAGCACACCCGCAGCACCCATGCCCTGGATGCGCTCGATGAGCTTGTTTACGCCGTCTTCTTCAAAAACAACGCTTAAGCTGGGCCAAAGCGCGGCCACAATCACACCCAGAATAACAATGAAGGCAACTAGGCCAACGATCTTGATAAGGTCGGACTTTGCCACCTTATGGCCAAACACCGAAATGGTTTGCTCGGGCTCTTGGGCTGCGCCTTTGTTGGCGGGCTGGCTATTCCCATTGCCACTGTTAGAGGCTTGGCTCATTTGCCCTCCCCTTCCTCACCATCGCGGGCGCGACGGTATTCCTCTTTGAAGTTGGAAAACATACCCTTGGTTTTAGAGATTTGCACACCCAGCTTGAAAGCCCCATCGTTTACCGCGTTGCCAGCTTTTTCGGCCGCAGCGCTAGCCTTGGGCTTAACCTTTTCGGCCACATTGGATGCTTTGTTAGAAACCACGGCGCTGGCAGCCCCGGCACGCTCGGCCAAGCCTCCGGCCGTTCCAACCGAAAGAGCTTCGGGCTGCACGATGATGGCGCCACTCAAAAAATCTTCGCCATCGTCGCAATTAAGGGCATCGCCCACGCCAAGCTTGAAACCGCGAATCATTTCTACCGGCAAGTCGGCCGAACCAAGCAGAACATCAACTGCAGCGCCGCGCTCGGCTACAACCTTTTTCACTTGACCACTGGTAGTGTCGAACAGTACATCACCAACATAGCCACACCTGCGGCCATCTTCGGTCATAAGCGGCATGTTCTGCCACATAAGGCATTCGTCCCACTTAACGCCTAAACGCTTGAGCGCCGCGTTGCCAGTAGCGGCTTTAGCGGAGGTGATGAACAGCTTGCCATCTTGCACATCAAAGCCATCTACGGCAACAAACACATCGCTACGATGTGCCATCAGCGCAACATCGGGGCGCTTAACGGTAAAACCAACAACTTTGCGCGCACGCGGATGAAAAATGAAATGCCTCACCTTGCCAATACGCTTGGTGGGCTGACCTTTTTTATCCAGGTCGTACACGGGCTTGCCGCGCAATTCGCTTATAAGGTATTCGCTCTTCTTCAAAAGGAGCCTTTCGTAGTTTGCCCTAGGCATAAAGAACGGCGACCCCGCGGCCGCCGTTCACAATACTCAATTGAGTGGCTTGCTCGGATTAACCTTAAGGCTTAGCGCCCAGGCGTGCCGAACCGTTATCAAACCGTTTTAGCAGTTATTCCTGAGTGGTGCCTTCTGCGGGCTGCTCGGGAGCGGCGTGCGCCGGAGAGAAGGATTCTGCAGCAGCAGGTGCTTCTTCGGCAGGTGCCTCTGCAACGGGGGCAGCTTCTTCGGTTGCCGGAGCGGCCTCTTCGCCAGCAGGCTTTACCTTGGCAGCCACCGTGCTTGCAGCGCCCTTAACAGCTTCGGTTGCCGTGGCGGCAGCAGCGGCTGCGGTGCCCTTTGCGGCACCTGCGGCATCGATTACTGCAGGGATCTTGTCAACTGCAGCATCGCGAGCAGCCTCAGCGTTCTTTGCAACCTGAGAAGCAATGCGCTCACGGGCAGCGGCGATCTTCTGACGAAGTTCGTCGCCATTGTTGTCAAATGCCTGAACAGCAGGCGAAGTAAGGTTGGAAGTCTTTTCGGAAACCGCCTTGCGAGCTTCATCGGCACCATCAACCACGGTGTTGATTACCTTGGTAGAACCGCTAGCAGCAGCTTGCGCGATTTGATCGGCCTTTTCCTGAACAGCAGCGGGGCAATTTACCTTGCCGGACTTTTCCTTCACAGCGTCTTCGATAAGAGCGCGGTTTTCGGCGCCGGAACGGGGCGAAAGGAGCAGACCTGCGATAGCGCCTACTGCACCGCCGATAATCAATGTTGCGAACTTACCCATATTGGAACACCTTCCCCAAGTAGTTAATTGCGTTGTTGCCATTATAAATGCCCAGATAGCATTGGGCCACGCAAATCCTGTATACGGGTGTGGTTGTTGCCAGGCTGAAATAAAAGTTTAGGCAGCAAACCAGCCACTGAGCCCGACAAACAGCCTACAGGCAGTGCGAGCGCTTACAGCTCAACCAAGCGATCCAGCACGCCGGCAAGGCTCAAACCCGCAGCTTCGCAGGCTGCGCCGAACAGCGAGCCTTCGGCAAAACTGGGGGCAGTGTCAACTTCCAAAACTTGGGCCTGGGCGCCATCCCAAATAAGATCAACCCTGCCGTACCCTTCCATGCCAAAGGCTCGGTACACCTCAAGTGCGGCGCGCTCGATTTCTGAGCGAATGGCCTGAGCAGTTGCTTCGTCGGCAGAAAGAGAATCCAAACGTACTGGTGCATGCAAATCGACCGCGTTTTTGCCCAAGCGCGCCTGAGTAAGGTACAGCCCTGTGCGCGGCTGAATTTCGACCGGGGGCAGTGCATAGGCATCCCAGCCAGAGCCCAAAATGGCCACCGAAACCTCCACCCCTTCAACCCATTGTTGAATAATTACCTGGTCGAAGAACGTAAAGGCATCGCGCAGGGCATCGGCCAAATCTTCCTTTTGGCATACCTTATGCACGCCATAGGCCAAGCCGCCGCAAGCGGGCTTTACCGCCAAGGGAAAGCCGCCGGGAATGCGCTCGGCGCACAGGTCCATAGCCTCCATTGCGCCCAGCTGGTCAAATGCCTGCCTAGAAAGGCAGAATCCCTGCGGCCACGAAGCCACGGTTTCTTCGCCTGCAAAATCACAGCAAGTTTGCATATGAGCACCCAGCAGGCTTTTATCGGCAGCGGTGCGGCATACGCTAGCGGCCGAGCCAACATGTGCAATGCCCAAGAATTCTAGGAGTTCCTGCACGGTGCCGTCTTCGCCCATTTTGCCGGGCAAGGCAACAATGGCGGCATCGGGACGCTCGGCGCGGAGATTAGCAACCAGGCCCTGATCTGCCTCGATGGCAACCGCTGTATGCTCAGCTTCTTCCAGCGCTGCGCAAATACGTTTGCCGCTTGCAAGCGAAACCTCGCGCTCAGCAGAAGCGCCCCCAACCAAAACTGCGATTTTCATTTTTCCTCCAGCAATAATTTGCGAGCGCCCATGAGCGAATGTGGGTGTCGAACAGGTTGTTTACTTCTTCGCTAATGATACGTGATTAACCGCGCTGCTCGAGCAAAGCGCAATTCAAGAATTCTAGGCTTTCCTTAAGCGCACGCAGGGCCACCAGGTCGTCTTCGTAAGAAAGCGCCAAATTTGCCAACAGCGGGTCTTCGGAGCTGAACTGGGTGGTGCCGGTAAATACCACAGAAGCATTGCGGGCTGCGCGGGTTTGCGTATCTACCACCAAATGCTCCAGCAAATGCGGAGTGGAAGTGTTGTACATTACCGCACCAAACAAAGGGCCAACCTGGTTGCGGCAAGCATGCTGCGCCAAGGTAGGAGCATGCTGCAAGCAGCGCTGCACCAAAGCTTCGTTGGTTTGCAGGTAGTTCCGGCTGGCAACGCGCACCGTTACTTCGATGCGACCAGGACGCACGCGCACTGCTTCAGCCTGAAGAGGCTGAGGCGTGTTTACTTGGGCAGAAGAGCTGGTCACGAGCGCTTCACCAGGGTGGTTTGTGCCTTACCGCCTTCGGCATCGGGGTTGCTTTCGGTGATGGTGAGCACATCGCGCTCGGGCGAAAAAACGTACCCGCCACTGCCAGCATAGTTGCCAAAGTTGAAACTGATGGTTTTTTGGAAGGTGTCCAGCGTATACGGGTACGAAACATCGCTGGTGAGTTGAATGTCGGAATCCGTGATGGCGATGGTGGCGCCAGTTTCCTGCACCACCCATGTTCCCTGGATATCGGCCGCATCGTCATAGCGCAACCACTGGTTCCAGGAAAGAACTGCAGTGGCAACCAAAAGCACAGCAATAATAGAGCCCGCAATGGCGATGAACTTGCGCGAGATACGGCGCTTGCCTCCCCTTTTGGTCAGGTGCGGCGTGCCCGTTTTTTCAGAAACAGAACCCGATTCCACGCTGGATGCCTCTTTTGGCGCGGCAGAAGCCACGGCTTTACCTGCAACCGAGGGGCGCGGCGCTGCGGAAGGTTTGGGCGCAGCAGAAGCCGCCACCGCCTTACCCGCAACGGAAGGCCTGGACTGAGCGCCAGACGCAGACTTAGCTTGAACGCCAGGTGCGGGCTTAGCTTGAACGCCGGCAGCAGCGCCGGGCGCAGCCTGCGCGCCAGCGGCAGGCCCAGGCTGCGAACCAACAGTGGCAGAGCCGGGGCCGCCTGCCTGCCCCACCGGGGAAGACGCGGCAGCTGCCGGCTCTGAGATTTTCACTTTTCGCCCCACAACAGAAGGGCGCTTGCTCTGTTTCTTTTCAGCCATACGTATGAGCTGGCACCGCTTTTAGCGGATAACCTCGATGCCGCCCATGTAGGGAACCAGTACCTCGGGCACCTTGATGGAGCCATCGGCCTGCTGATAGTTTTCGATAACGGCTGCCATGGTACGACCAACTGCCAAACCAGAACCGTTGAGGGTATGAGCCAAACGCGAACCCTTGAAGTTTTCGGGGTCGCGGTACTTGATATTTGCACGACGTGCCTGGAAATCCTCGCAGTTAGAGCAGGAAGAAATTTCCTTGTAGGCGTTATAAGAAGGCAGCCAAACTTCCAAGTCGTAAGTTTTAGCGGCGCTAAAGCCGATATCGCCCGTGCACAGGCTGATTACGCGATACGGCAGGCCCAGAAGTTGCAGGATGTTTTCGGCATCGGCAACCATTTCTTCCAGGTCGTTGTAGCTTTCTTCGGGCTTGGCATACTTAACCATTTCGACCTTGTCGAACTGGTGCACGCGAATAAGGCCACGGGTATCGCGGCCAGCGCTGCCTGCCTCTTCGCGGAAGCAAGGCGTAAAGGCGCAGTACTTAAGCGGAAGTTCGGATGCCTCCAGCACTTCGCCAGCATGGATGTTGGTGAGCTGAACTTCGGCGGTAGGAATGAGGTACATGCCCTCGCGCGTTTTGAACAGGTCGTCTTCGAACTTGGGAAGCTGGCCGGTGCCGGTAAGCGTGTTGGCGTTGGCCATAGCCGGGCACCACCATTCCTTGTAACCGCGGGAAGTGTGCGTGTCGGCCATAAAGTTGATGAGCGCGCGCTCCAAGCGAGCACCCAAACCGCCCAGCAGCACAAAACGGCTGCCCGCGAGCTTTACGGCGCGCTCGGCGTCGATAATTCCCAGCTCGGCACCCAAATCCCAGTGGGGCTTCATGGTAATGCCTTCTGCCTCGAAGTTGCGCGGGGTGCCCCAGCGGCGAACTTCAGGATTATCGTTTTCATCCTTGCCAACAGGGGTAGAGCTTGCGGGCATGTTGGGGGTTGCCATAAGCATATTGCGAAGCTCTTCATCGGCCGCAGCGCGCTGGGCGCTAAAAGTGGCGATCTGGTTCTTCAGCTCGGTTACCTGAGCCTTTGCGGCTTCGGCTTCTTCCTTCTTGCCTTCGCCCATAAGCTTGCCGATATTCTTGGAAATGGCGTTGCGCTGAGCCTGCAGCTCTTCTTCTTTGGCAATTGAAGCACGGCGTGACTCGTCCAGCTCCTGGAAGCGCTGGGAGTCCCACGAATGGTTGCGGTTTTGCATCGCAACAGCGACTTCATCAAGGTGGTCACGGACGAACCGAACGTCTAGCATAGCTGTCCTTTCAACGTGCTTCGACTGATTAGTAACTGCTCTGAAACAGTGACGCTAGTATACTCTTTATCCAATGGCGAACACCTTGAGCAAAAGGGTTCGCGCAATGAACAAATCCGCGAAAGGAACCAATGGACTTCGCAGAGCTTTACCATTTCTTTTTTGAAACTATGCCAGGCACGGGTTGCTTGGTACTTGCCTGTTTGATAATTACCACCATCGTTGCCGCCGTGCTCGAAGTTAAAACGCGACGCGCTTTCAAAGACCGCGGCGAGCGCACCGACGATGTTTGGGATTTCGACGACGAAGAGGAAGAGGAATAGCCATGAAGCAAACCGTTCTTTACGACCGCAAGACAACCCCCGACTACATCCCCCGCGTTGCCGCTGTGCACGATTTGTGCGGTTACGGCAAGTGCTCGCTGGGCGTTGCCATTCCGGTAGTAAGCGCTGGCGGCTGCGATGTGTGCCCTGTGCCCACCGGTTTGTTTTCTTCCCACACGGCCTTCCCCGGCTGGTACATGCATGACACTACCGAGATTTTGACCGACTACCTGGCTGCATGGCAGGGCATCGGCGTAGAGATTGATGCGGTATATTCCGGCTTTTTGGGCGCTCCCGAACAGGTAGAAATCATCCGCAGCTTGTATGAGCGCTACCCCAAGGCTCTGCGCGTGGTAGACCCGGTTATGGCCGACCACGGCAAGGTGTACCCCACCTACACGCCCGAGCTGTGCCAGGCAATGGCCGACTTGGCCTGCGATGCCGACATCCTTACTCCCAACCTTACCGAGGCTGCCATCATCTTGGGCGAGCCCATCGGTGAAGAATGGGGCGGCGTAAACATCAGCGACGAAGAGGCCAAGCGTATTATCGACGCACTGTTGGCCAAGGGCGCCAAGAACGTTGTGCTCAAGGGCATCCAACGCGATGACGGCATTATCCGCAACTTCGTAGCTGGCCAGGATTGCGAGATGTTCGAAGCCAAGAACGAGTACCTGCCCTTTATGCTGCACGGCACGGGCGATTTGTACTGCTCTTGCCTGCTGGCTGCGGTTATGGCCGGAAAGAGCCTGCAGGAAGCAGTTGAATTCGCTGGCAGCCTTACCCACGATGCCATGATTGTTTCGAGCAAACAGCCCGACTTCAAAAACCGCGGAGTAAGCTTTGAGCCCCTTCTGGGCAAGATCTGCGATCTGCTTCAGTAGAGCCCGACAAACCAAACCTGCTGAGCGCCGGGGAAACCTGGCGCTTTTTTTATGCCCCGCGAAGGCAGGGCTTGTTTTGCGGGGGTGCCGCAGAAGCGTGAAGGGTTCTCTGAAAACTTTCCCTGTTCGATTTGCGAAGCAAATCTTCGTTTAAAGCATGAGGCAGCGACCGCACGTGAAATTCTGCGCTGCAGAATTTCTAAGCAGGGTAGCGGGAATCCCTGAACGTTTTTACGGCATCCCCGCAAGCCGGCAGACTATGAGCCACTACGCCGCAGTATCGATGCGATGCTCGGCCTTGGGCATGGCGCGCAAAAACAGGAAGCCCACAACGAACAGCAGCGCGATGGAAAGCACACCCAGCGAAGAGCTGCCCGTAAGCTGTGTGAACGCGCTTACCAAGAAAGTGCCCATAACAGCTGCGTACTTCCCGAAAATATCGAAGAAACCGTAGTATTCGTTGGCGCGCTCTTTAGGAATTAGCTTGCCGAATTCCGAGCGCGAAAGCGCCTGGATGCCGCCCTGGAACAAACCCACGCAAATGGCCAAAATCCAAAATTCAGTAGCGCTCTTCAAGAAGAACGCCGCAAACAGCACGATGAAGAAATATGCCAACACGCCCACCATAAGCATGTGCCGCGTGCCAAAACGCTTGGCCAAATTACCGTAAGCAATGGCCGAAGGAAATGCCACAAACTGCGTTACCAGCAAAGCCAGTACCAGCTGCGTGGAATCGATACCGAGGTCGGTGCCGTAGCTGGTGGACATCTTGATTACCGTATGCACGCCGTCGATATAGAAGAAAAATGCCAGCACAAAGAACAGCAGGCGGCGGTCGTGAATGATGCTCTTAACGGTATTCACCAAGCCGCCCAGCGTATCGCGCACCATGTGGTTAGTGGCTTTCTTGCCGTGCGTTTGCTGCACATGGCGCGCAACCGGGATGGTAAAAGCAATCCACCACACTGCGGTAATGCAAAAAGCAATTTTCATGCCAACCATAGTGGGAATACCCACGCTAGGGCCGCCCAGCACAACGGCCAAGCAAACAATAAAGGGAATGCACGAGCCAATGTAGCCAAAGGCATAACCGTGCGAAGAAACCTTGTCGTAGCGATCTTCGGTAGTGGCGTCCACCAAGAAAGCGTCATAGAACACCATCGATCCGTTGAGCATGATGGCGGCAATTACATACACCACCAAAAAGGCAAAGGCATGCTGCGGAATGCCCAGGGCAGCACAGGCAACTGCGCCAGTGCCCGCAAAGCCCACCAAGAACTTCTTCTTGTTGCCGGCAACGTCGGCCAAACTACCCAACACCGGCATAAGCAGGGCCAATATAAGCGAAGCCACCGTTTCGGCGTAGCCCCACGCCACAACAACCGAAGAGCCCGGCTCGGCGATGGCTGCAAAGTACACAGGGATAAGGGCAGTGGAAAGCATTACGAAGGCGGAATTGCCCACGTCGTACAAAACCCAGCTGAGCTCCTTTTTGGTAAGCCCAAATGTCATCAGCCCGTAATCCTTTCGCTCTTGATTGCGCGCCTTTAGGGGCGCATGATGAACTCAACCAGTATACGGGCCACGCACTGCAAACAGGTGTCGCGTATCTGAAATATCGGTAAAGAATGGGAGGGCGCTATGCCTGCAATCATCACCCACGATCAATTCGGCCGCGACGCGTTGGAGCTTCCAGCCGCGCAGTTTATTACCACCAAACAGGAGCGTTGCGCGTTTTTGCTGGGCAACCAAGGCCCCGACCCGCTGTTTTACAGCGTTGCCAGCCCTCGCACGGCAAAATACACCAAGCTGGGCAGCCAGATGCATCACAACCAACCCAGCGCGGTGCTGTATTCAATGGCCAATTCGCTTGTTTACCTGCCTGAATCGGCCCACGGCATTGCCAAAGCCTATATCGCGGGCTTTTTGTGCCACTACCTGCTCGACCGCGCCGAGCACCCCTTGGTGTACGCGCAGCAGTATGCGCTGTGCGATGCCGGCGTAGACGGCCTAACCGAAGCCGATGGCAGCGAAGTGCATGCCATCATCGAAAGCGATTTGGACGAAATGATGCTGTGGACGCGTCGCGGCAAAACCGTGCAGGATTTTCGTCCACAAAAAGAAATACTGAAGGCGGATTATCAAACGCTTTCCATTGTTTCGTACCTGTTCAGCATGGCGGTACGCGATGCTTTCGGGCAAGATGTGCGCCCCGATTTGTTTACCAAGAGCGTTCATGGCTTCCGCCGCATCCAGCACGTGTTCCATTCGCCCCGCGGCAAGAAGCGCGAGTTTCTGGGCAACTTTGAGCGCCGCTTCCGTCCACATTCGTTTGTGCAGGCAATGAGCCACCGTGCCGAAGAGCTTGAGGTAAGCGATTTCGAAAACGCCACCAATGCCGCTTGGATCAATCCCTTTACCAAAAAGGTAAACACCGCCAGCTTCCACGACCTATACGGCGAGGCTCTGGGCCAGGCGCAAAACTGGATTGGGCGCATCACGTCCGGGGAATTCAGCATGCAGGACGCCAAGGAGCTTACCGAAGGCCTTAACTTCTCGGGCGAGCCGGCCGAATAGGCCGAGCAACCGGCGCGCCTGGCGCGTTAGCCGCAGCAAAAGTAACAGTGCGGGCAAGCGCCCCCCTGGCACCGCCAAAGATTCAAGCGCGAAAAGCCGGTCGGGTAGCCTACCGGGCGGCCGCCAAAACAATCCATGCGTACAGGCCGAATAACCGACGCGGCTGGCGCGTTAGCCGCAGCAAAAGGAACAGTACGGGCAAGCGCCCCCTGGCACCGCCAAAAATTCAAGCGCGAAAAGCCGGTCGGGCGGCCTACCGGGCGTCCGCCAAAACAATCCATGCGTACTTAGGCCGCAGCAATACGGTTGCGGCCTATTCTTCGTAGAAGAATTCTTCCTGCACGGCGTCTTCTGCAAAAGCGCGACTCGGAGCTGCCGTGCATGTTAACGTTGCGCCCACAATTACCGCGCAGATAAGCGGCACCAAGCCCAACGGGTTGGAAACTGCAACGGCTCCTGCGGAATCGGCCAACGAGCCCAAAATAAAGGCTGCAATTAGCAGCGCACCGCCCAGAGCCACACCAACGGTGCACCAAATGCGATTTCCCGTCGCGCACAAAAGCGAGCACGCAACCGCGGCCAGCACCCAGCCGGCAATCATTATCCAAGTAGAAGGTTGCATCAGCATGTTGGCCACAATGGCCTGCACGTTGGCGCTGAACACAACTCCGGCATTCCCAAAGGCATTCCAGCTGGCCAGCTGAGCAGAACCCAAACCCGCCAACACCAACGCATTCGCCGCAGCGTAAAGCGCAGTTGCAGCGGCCTGAATGGGGCGCAATAGGTAGCCCGCCACAAACGGCGTAAACGGAGCAAAGCCAAACGAGCCTATAAGCGCAGGCAGCAAGGCCACATTGGCACATTCGCGCGTAGGCAAGGCGATGAAGTACCACCAAGCTCCCGTAAGCGCCAAAAACGCCAGGCCCAAGATAGGCGAGCCCAAGACACACAGAGAAACGCCCACGGCACCGCACGAAACCAACGCACCCGCCGAAGGGAACAAAACCGAAATGGCTACAAACGCCGCAAGCATGCCCCACGGTACAGGCGAGCTCCAACCAGCGCTGCCCGCAATGGAGTTAAGGGCCAAATAGCCCATCACCGCCGTGCCGGCCGCTTCCCAAACGCGCATGAAAACGGTTTTCATAAAAGGCGTTGGCCGCCAGCGCTCGCGCGGCTCTTCGTAAAGAGGCTCGTCGTAAACTTCGCCCTGGTCGGCTTCTTCTCCAAATTCTTCGGCGTCTGCTTCGCTCATCAGGCGCTTCAGCTTGTTAACGCCCTTGCGCGGACCGCCCAAGCAAGGTTGCAGTTCTTCGGCAAATTCCTGCACCGAAGCGTAGCGTGCGTGAGGGTCGGGGTCGAGCGCGGTGAACATCACATCGTCCACTTCGGCGCCTAGGCCTTCCATGCAAAGCGAGGGAATGATTATCTCGGCGTCGTAGATGGCATCTTCAGCCTCGGGCACGGTGTTGGCCAAAAAGGGGTTTTCGCCCGCCATCATCTCGTACACCAAGCTAGCCAGCGCCCATTCATCGCAGCGCTCGTTTAGGTCTTTTTGCTGCATTTGCTCGGGCGGCATGTAACCAATGGTGCCACCTTCGGCAGCGCCATAGCCCGCTTCGCCCGCCAAGCGAGCCAAGCCAAAGTCGGTCACCTTAACGTGACCCTGCTTGTCGACAAGTACGTTGTCGGGCTTAATGTCCAGGTGAAGAACATGATGCGAATGCGCCACCTGCAAAGCATGCGCCACGGCCTTAAACACGGCAGAGACGATATCGGCATCGATGTCGTCGTTGTGGGCGGCCAGCAAATCGCCCAAAGTGGCACCATCGACGTATTCCATGATGAGGTAGGCCATGCCGTCCTGCACCTCAAAGTCGTACACCTGCACGATCGAGGAATCGGAAAGCTTGGCGGCCATACGCGCTTCTTCCAGGCCCGGCACCGAAGAAGTATCCAGCGATTCACCCAAAAGAATGCTGCCGCCTTCAGGCAACAGCGCACCGGCTTCTTCAAGCGGCATGCACTTGATGGCCACGCGGCGCTGGATGCGCGTGTCCCACGCAACCACTACAGAAGCAAAGCCGCCCTGGCCCGCCTGGCCTTCGGCAACATAGCGGCCCAGCAATAAATCTTGCTGGGGCTGAGCGGCTTCGTAAGTTTCGGGGTCTACCGAATAAGCGTTTTGCGAGGCGGCAGCGGACACAGGCTGCGCCGTGCGGGGCTGAGCACTCCCCTTTCCTAGCGTAAGAGAGCGCGAAGCAATACGGGAAGGCAGCGTGAGCCAACCCACCTTGCGCGTTTCTTCTTCCTTGTTGCCAGGAGCGTTTTGCACGTTTTAGGCCTCGATATCGCTAACAAAAGCGTTGACGAAATGCTTGATAATAGCCGCCGAGGTGGGCGTGCAGCGCTCGCCGGGAAGGCGCTTATCGGTTAGCGGAATACCCGTTTCCAAAATTGCCGCCGTAGCCGGAGCCGGAATGTCGAGCGTGCCATGGGCGCATTCGATCTTGCCCGAGCCGGGCTGCACGGGCGATGCCGTTACCCAGGGCATTTGCAGCACATAGAATGCTGCGCAAATGGCCAACGCATTGCGGATGCCGCTGGCGTTGCCCACCTCGTGGAAGTGCGTTTCCTTCACGTCGCAACCGTGCACCTTGGCTTCGGCAGCGGCAAGAATGCCATACACGCCGTGCAGGTCTTCCTTGATTTCATCGGGAACATCCAGCGCATCGACTACTTCGTCTACCTCAAGGATATTGTGGCAATGACGGTCGGGCACAACCGCCTTGTCCATCAAAGAAGTAAAGCGGTCGTTCTGGGCGCTGTCCATGGCATCCAGCAGGGTGTCCAAAATCTGCGCGCGCGTTGCAGTTTCGCGGAAATCGAAATAAAGCTGCATGGCTGCTCCTTACTGGGCCGCGGGCGCCTTGCCCGGCAAATGGTTAATTAAGTGCGCCTGAAAACCGGCGCCGAATCCATTATCTATGTTTACAACGCTTGTGCCGCTGGCGCACGAGTTCAACATGGACAGAAGGGCCGAAAGCCCGCCGAACGATGCGCCGTAACCCACGCTGGTTGGCACAGCAATTACCGGGCACGATGCCATGCCGCCCACCACGCTGGCAAGCGCGCCTTCCATGCCGGCCACAGCGATGATCACCTGTGCCTGCATAAGATCGTCCACGTGGGCAAGCAGCCGATGCAGCCCCGCCACGCCAACGTCGTACAAACGGTTCACCTTGTTGCCCAGGGCTTCAGCGGTAAGGGCAGCCTCTTCGGCCACGTACAAATCGCTGGTGCCGGCGGCGCATACCAAAATGGTGCCATTGCCTGTAGGTTCGGGCATTTCGCCCACCAAGCCAACGCGCGGCGTTTCGTAGAAGGTGAACTCGGTGCCAAAACGCTGGCGCAAAGGCTCCAGGGCCTCGTCCTTCAAGCGGGTTATAAGCACGCATTTAGTGCCGTTTTCGCGCAGATTTTCGGCAATGCCCACAATCTGCTGGGGCGTTTTGCCGGCGCCATAAATTACCTCGGCCGCATTTTGGCGCAGCGCGCGATGATGATCCACCTTGGCATAGCCCAGGTCGGTAAAGGGCTCTTTCTTCAGCTGAAGCAAGGCATCGGCAGGAGCGGTTTCGCCCGCAGCCACGCTTTCCAAGATCTTTTGAATGGCATCCGCTTCCATTGCGGCCTCCTTCGAAAAAGGGCGCCGAAGCGCCCCGTAAATTCGTACCTGCCCATTATAAGCAACGCCGCGTTGCTAAACAACGAAGCCCGG
>CAVFVF010000002.1:72354-73628 GCA_963625925.1 Eggerthellaceae bacterium
TTATTCACCCAGAAGCTCGTCTACTTTTGGCATCCATTCGCTGATGGCGATGTGCTGCGGGCAGATTTCTTCGCACGAACCGCAGCTGGTGCAGCTATCCGCGCGGCGGCCATAGCTGGAAACCTCGTTTTGGTAGAAATCTTTGGCCAGTTCCATGTCATCGTACAAGGCACCCATGTTGTAAGCGCGGAAGTTGTACGGGATGGCGATTTTGTTGGGGCACATATCAACGCAATAGTTGCAGCCCGTGCACGGCACAGCGGCGCGCGCATCGAGTGCAGCCTTGGCCTGCGCAATAACTTCCTGTTCTTCAGCAGAAAGCATGCCGGGTTTGGCCTTTTGGGCAAAGCCGATGTTTTGCTGCAGCTGCTCGGGCGTGCTCATACCAGAAAGAACGCAGGTTACTTCGGGCATGTTCCACAGCCAGTCCAACGCCCATTCCACGTTGCTACGGCCGTAGCCGGAATTGCTGAAGGCATCTTGCGCATCTTTGGGCAGGTTAACCAAAAGTCCGCCGCGCAAAGGCTCCATAACCACAACAGCCAAACCACGCTCGGCTGCCATGCGCATGCCCTTCAGGCCGGCCTGGTAGTCCTGGTCGTAGTAATTCAGCTGAATTTGGCAGAAATCCCAATCGGCAGCGTTCAAGATTTCTTCGAACAGCTCCAGATCGTCGTGGAAAGAAAAACCAATGTTGCGAACCTTGCCGCTTGCCTTGGCGCGCTGCATGCCGTCAATGGCATTGTTGCGCACGGTCTTCTTCCAGCTGCCGCCGTTCATAGAATGCAGCAGGTAATTATCGATGTAAGTGGTTTGCAAGCGCTCCAGCTGTTCGGCCAGGTAGCGATCAAAATCTTCGGGCGATTTATACAGCCACGCAGGCGATTTGGTGGCAATGCACACCTTTTCGCGCAAGCCGCCTTGCAAAGCCTGGCCCAAAATGCGCTCCGAAGAGCCGCCAATGTAGTTGTAAGCCGTGTCGAAATAATTAATGCCGGCATCGATGGCATCGTGGATCATCTGGATGGACGTTTCAACGTCTACCTGGTCGATAGTGTTGCTGTTTACCGTTTTGCCGCCGTCTTTCATGGGCAGGCGCATAACGCCAAAGCCCAAAGGCGAAACCTTCATGCCGGTTTTCCCAAACGAGCGCATTTCCATGGCACCCCTCCTTGCCCCTCCAGGGCCGCGGCGCTTTGTCCCCTATACCGCAAATGGCCCCAGAAGATCGAATATTCAGATGTTTACAGAGTAGCGCAATTCCGCGCGCAAAA
>CAVFVF010000002.1:73957-75453 GCA_963625925.1 Eggerthellaceae bacterium
CCACCAGCGAAGATTGGGCGAAAGCCGCAGCTTTCGTTGATTCCATTTCAGAAAAACGCTCAACCAGGTTCGATGATATGAGCAAGGCGGAAATTCGCGTTGACCGCCTGCGCTCCAGGGGCTGATGTAATGAGCAGGCTAAAGCTTATGGTCGACACCAACGTCATTATTGATTGCCTGGATATGCGCGAACCGTTTTACGAAAAGGCCCGGCTGCTCCTAACCGCCGGACGCGTTGGCGAGCTGGAGCTATGGCTCACTTCTTCCCAGTTCACCGACCTTATTTACATACTTTCCGATGGCGGAAAGCAGAAGCATTTGCCTTCGGTGCTGCAACAGCTTCAGGGCCTTGTTACCTTCGTCAACATATTCCCCGTTAGCGAGCGCGAAATAAGCCTGATGTTAGCCACCCAATGGAAAGACCCTGAAGACGCCCTGCTCTACGAAACCGCGCTGGCCATCAAGGCCGATTTCATTGTTACCCGCAACCAAAAGGATTTCGAAGGCAGCCTGGTAAAAGCCGTAAGCTGCGAAGAGCTTTTCAACTGGCTCGAAAACGAACGCAACGTAAGCTACGCCGAGGTGGCTATCTAAAACCCACAACTTGTTCGATTGAAATTTAGGAACGTTTGTTCGTATAGTAAGGGCATGGAAAACGAGCAACGAGCATACCTTTGCATTGATCTTAAAACCTTCTACGCAAGCGTGGAATGCGCCGAGCGCGGGCTTGACCCATTCACCACCAACCTGGTGGTTGCCGACCCTACCCGCGGGCGCACCACCATCTGCCTGGCCATCAGCCCGGCCATGAAGGCCCTGGGCGTGCGCAATCGCTGCCGCATTTTCGAGATTCCCGAAGGAATTGAATACATAAAGGCTATGCCGCGCATGAAGCTGTACATGCAAAAATCGGCCGAGATCTACCAGCTGTACCTGCGTTACTTCAGCCCCAGCGACATACACGTATATTCGGTAGACGAATGCTTCATCGATGTAACGCCCTACCTTTCCACCTACGGCGAGCCCGAGGCCATTGCCCACATGCTTATAGATGCCGTGATGCAGCAAACGCACATCACCGCCACGGCCGGTATAGGCACCAACCTGTTTTTGGCCAAGGTTGCGCTGGACATTACCGCAAAGCACACGCCCAGTGGCATTGGCGTGCTAAACGAACAGCTGTTCAAAGAGCAAATTTGGCACCACCTGCCCATCACCGACATATGGGGAATAGGCCCCGGCATTGCGCGCCGTTTGGCACGTCGCGGCATCTACGACCTGGCAGGTGTTGCCGCCGCCAACCGCGAAGGGCTGTTCAAAGAATTTGGGGTGAATGCCGAATTCTTAATAGACCACGCCAACGGCTACGAGCCCTGCACCATCGCACAAATTAAAAAGTACCAATCCAAAAGCACCAGCATGGCCAACGGCCAAGTGCTTCCGCGCGACTACACCTACGAAGAAACGCTTACCGTGCTGCGCGAGATGTGCGACAC
>CAVFVF010000003.1:0-74305 GCA_963625925.1 Eggerthellaceae bacterium
TAGAGCGCCAACCAGCCAGAGCACTGTTAGAAGCAAGGCGGCTTTTAGCAGTACCATCGCAGCAAAGCACCGCGCACCCAGCAGCCAAAAAAATGTAAAACCCCAGTTCAGCAAAAACCGTTTCATTTGTTAAACAAATAAGGTCAATAGCTTGCCAGCTGGAATATACTTCAACAAAGCAACTGAAAACGAGCGCCTACGGCAAGGTGTTCCGAGGCAGTTTCCTTAACACGTTTTTCCAAAAGTCGCACCTGAGAAAACGCGCTGAAGAGCCTGCCGGCAACCAGCCAAAAGCGCCCCTTAGCCAACAAAGGAGCAACCATGAAGGTTGGCATCGTATTCGAAGGCGGCGGCATGCGCGGCGCCTACACTGCAGGCATCATCGAAGCCTTTCTTGAGCAGGAGTTTTGGGCCGATTACGCCATCGGCGTTTCTGCTGGCGCAAGCAACGGCAGCTCCTATATTTCCAAACAACGCGGCCGTGCGCTTTCCTGCAATATCGACTACACCGACGACCCGCGCTATGCCAGCGTGCAAAGCTGGTTTAAAACCGGCTCGTACTTTGGCATGGACTTCATCTTCGGCGACCTGCCCAACACCGATTCCTTCGACATGGAAACCGCAATGGCAAACCCCTGCGAATTCGTGGTGGGCGTAACCGACGTTGAAACCGGCGCGCCGGTGTTCTTCACCAAAAAAGATATCGACCCGCAGTTCACTATTATTCGCGCTAGCTGCTCGTTGCCCCTGTTCAGCCCACCTGTCGAATTCCGCGGAAAGATGTATATGGATGGCGGAATAACGCGCCCCATCCCCTGCCAAAAAGCGCTGGAAGATGGCTGCGACTTTTTGGTTGTGGTGCTAACCCAGCCGCGCGACTTTACCAAGGAACCGCAAAAAGGCATGTTTGCCATGGAAAAGCTGATGGCCAAATACCCTGCGCTCATCGACGCCATGCGCGAACGCCATTTGGTGTACAACGGCGAGCGCGATTTTGCCTTCCAGCTTGAGCAACAGGGCAAAGCCTACGTAATCACGCCCGACGCAAGCCTTGAGCTTTCGCGCACCGAGCGCAACAAAGACAACCTTAAAACCGCAGCTCGCACAGGCTATTTGGAAGGTTTGGAGCACCTGAAGAAGATTCGCGCCATCCTGGCTGAAAAAGGTGAACAGCGCTAAATCGCCCTTCGGTAGCGCGCGGTGCATCGGGAACGCCCGACCAGGCCCAAAGAGCGCCAAGCCACCCCGCGCAAACCGCCCATTGTTGGCCAGCTTTTAGCTACGTGCCCACCCGTGTACATAATTTGTGCGCATTTAAGCGCCGATTAGGTGAAAAACGGTGCTAATTTCGCCATTTATGGCAAGATTGTTGTTTGGAATGCCTGCGGCCGTAGGCCGCATCCCAAATTAACTGTTTTTGAAGCACCGTAAGGAGACGTACATGGGGTTCTTCTCGAAATTCGAGCGCCACGTTGAAGATGGTTTTGACGGCATGGGCGATAAGCTCTTTGACGCACCCATCAGCCCCGTTCAAATCGCGAAAAAGGCTGAAAAGCAAATGCGTCGCGAAAAGATGGTAGGCGCCGGCAAGGAATTTGCCCCCACTCTGTACACCGTGCTTGTTAACCCCGAAGACGATGAGCGTCTGTTTGGCTACTACCCCACCCTGGCCGGCGAAACCGAAACCTACCTTCGCGGCAAGGCAAGCGAGCTTGGCCTGGCAATGGACGGCTCTCCGCTGGTTCGCTTCATCATCGACGACGAGCTGAAGCCCGGCAAGTTCGACGTTATTGCCGAGCTTGTTTCGGCCCCCATCGTAGAGCAGCTTCGTTCTGAAGAAATGCAGCGCTACGGCCTTGCGCCCCAAACCGGCGCTCCCGTTCAGCAGAATGCCCAGCCTCAGCAGCCTTACCAGCAGCAGGGCTTTGCTCAAGATCAGTACGCTCCTGCCCAGAACGCTGGCCAGTACGCTTCGAGCGGCGTAGACGTTATGGCTGAAGACCCACAGGCAATGGCAGGCGCCGCAGCACCCGCTGCAGCCATGCCGCAAACCATGCGCTTCGACGACATGCCCGCACCCGCGCCCCGTCAGGCCGCACCTCAGCAGGCACGTCTTATCGATCTCACCACCAACCGTTCCTTCTCGCTCAACAACGACCGCGTGCTTCTTGGCCGTGCGCTTTCCAGCGACATTGCTGTAGAAGACCTCAACGTTAGCCGCACCCACGCAGAAGTTCGCCGCGAAGGCGCCAATGCCTGGAGCGTGGCCGATTTGGGCTCCACCAACGGCACGCTGGTAAACGGCAGGCACATTGCAAGCACTATGCTTCAAGAAGGCGACCGTGTAACCGTGGGAACCACCACCTTCTTGTTTACCTTCCAGTAAGCAAAGCCTTATGTACCTTCGGGCTGCACCAACCAGTGCAGCCCGTTTGCAATTTATACGCACCTAAAACAAACCCGAGCAAACGATAGGCAACCCTCAGATGATCGACGTAATACTGCTGATAGGCAGGCTTCTTTTTGTAGCACTGCTGTATCTGTTCCTTTTCGCCATCATGAAAACCGGCATCGGCATGGTGCGCGGCCAGCGTAAAAGCGGCCAGCGCTGGACGGTTGCCATCGAAAAAGGCCCCAAAGAACTGCGCGGCGTCAACATCGGCGTAACCGGCCCCATCATTGTTGGCCGCAGCCCGGGAAGCGACATCGTTATCGGCGCGGAATACGTTTCCAGCCGCCATGCCCGCTTTGTTTTGATGGGCCAAAACCTCTTCATTGAAGATTTAGGCTCCACCAACGGCACAGCAGTAAACGGCCGTTACATTGCCGAGCCCACCGCGCTTAAAAACGGCGACAAAGTAACCGTCGGCGACGTAACCATGCGCGTACGATACGCCCAATAAGCAAAGAGATGACATCGAATATGCCTACACAACGCAGCCCTCGCGCTGAACGGAAAGCCATGAACGAACCTAACGCAACCTCATTCTTTGGAAGCCGCACGGAAGTTGGCCATGTGCGTGAGCACAATGAAGACAGCTTGGTGGTAACCCCGCCGCTGTTTGCCGTGGCCGACGGCATGGGTGGCCATGAAGCAGGTGAAGTGGCATCCGAAATTGCCATTAAAACCTTAGCCGAGCTTGCCCCGCAAAACGCCGATGGCGAAGCTTTGGCCCGCGCCGTGGTTGCCGCAAACCTCAACGTAATCAAAGCGCCGCGCGAGGGTATTGGTCGCGAAGGCATGGGTACCACGCTCACCGCAGCCATTCTGGAAGGCGAGCGTTTGGTAATTGCCCAGGTGGGCGACTCGCGTGCCTACCTTTTGCACGATGGCCACCTGCAGCAGCTTACCCGCGATCATAGCCTTATGGCCGACATGATCGAAGCCGGCCAGCTTACCGAAGCCGAAGCCCGTGTGCATCCCAACCGCTCGGTTATCACCCGCGCCATTGGATCCGACCCGCACATGCAGCCCGACATCTACGAGCTCAACGTTGCCTCGGGCGATCGCATCCTGCTGTGCTCCGATGGTGTTTGCGGCATGATAGACGACCAGGAAATTGCCACCATCATGGGCGGCTCCGAAACCGCGCAGATTTGCGCCGACAACCTGGTGGCAGGCGCTCTTGCTGCAGGTGGATACGACAATGCAACCGCCATCGTTATCGATGTGGAAGGCTTTAGGGTAGTGCGCGAGCGCAAGGCAAAGCGCAAGGGCAAGATCTGGGCGGCATTCCTTGTGGTGGTTCTTCTGGCCATCATTGCCGCAGCAGGTGTTGCCGGCTACCAATATGTAAACAATTCCGCCTACCTTATTAACCAGGATGGCAAAGTGGCGCTGTACCGCGGCCTTCAAGACGAAATGTTTGGCATGCCGCTTTCAAACCTAGAGCGCGTAACCGATGTTGACGTTAACAAGCTGCAGCCAAGCGTGGCCGAGCGCCTGAACAAGGGCATTGCTGTTGGCAGTATCGAAGAAGCCGAAGAAACCATCGCTTCTTACGAAGAAGAAATTGCCCGCCAGTCTGGCCAAGGCTCTTCTTCTGCAAGTTCAACCACAACCCAGGGCTCTAGCGCCCAGGCAAGCTCGCGCCGCTAGCGAAGGCAGGTAGCGCATGACCCGTCGCAACACAGAGCTTTTGCTGCTATGCATAGCAGCGCCGCTGGTATTACTGCTTTTTGCCATGGTTGCCATGAACCAGGATGGTTCCGTAACGCTTGACAACCTTACGGTTCCGCTGGGCATGTTCGCCACGTTTGTGGTGGCTCATCTGGCTATTCGCAAGTTGGCGCCTGGCGCCGACCCGGCAATCTTGCCTATTTCGTTTGCCCTTACCGGCATAGGCATCGCGTTCATCACCCGCCTTGCGCCCGACTTGGCAATGCGCCAGGTAGGATGGCTGTTCCTAGGCGTCGTGTTCATGATTGTGGTGCTGGCCGCAGTACGTAATCTGGACAAGCTTTCCAATTACAAGTTCACCATTATGATCTTGGGCATCTTGCTGCTGCTGTCGCCCATGCTGCCAGGCATTGGCAACGAAATCTACGGCAGCCGCATTTGGCTTTCCATCGGCGGTTTTTCGTTCCAGCCGGGCGAGCTCGCCAAGATCTGCATCGTGGTATTCCTGGCAGCCTACCTGGCACAAAACCGCGAAATGCTCTCCGACTTTTCTCACAAGCTGGGGCCCTTCCCCATGCCCGACCCGCGTGCCCTTATGCCCGTATTGTTTATGTGGGCTGTTGCGCTTTTGGTTATCGTGTTCGAAAAAGACCTGGGCTCGGCGCTGGTTTTGTTCTTCGTGTTTGTGGTTATGCTCTACGTGGCAACCGGCAAACATGCCTACATCTTTATCAGCTTGCTGCTTATCACGCTTGGATTCGTGGCTGCGTACTTCCTGTTCAGCCATGTTCAGGTTCGTGTCGAAACCTGGCTCGATCCGTTTGCCGACCCAACCAATACAGGTTATCAGCTGGTACAAAGTATCTTCAGCATTGCCGATGGTGGCCTGTTTGGCGTAGGAATTGGCAATGGCATGGCTTCGCAGATTCCCATTGTTGAGTCCGACTTCATCTTCAGCGCTATTGCCGAAGAAGTGGGCCTTTTGGGCGCCGCCGGCGTACTGCTTTTGTACCTGCTGTTCTCTATCCGTGGCGTGCTTATCGCCGTCCGTGCCAAGAGCGACGTCAGCTCGTTTATGGCTGCAGGCTTTACCGCCATCATCATCCTTCAGGCATTCATTATTGTTGGCGGCGTAACGCGCTTTATCCCGCTTACAGGTTTGACCTTGCCCTTTGTAAGCCAAGGCGGCTCTTCGCTTTTGGCCAGCTTTATCATTGTGGGCTTCCTTATGCGCGCCAGCGATCAAGGCACCGGCCTTGAAACCGAAATGACTTCGGGCACCGGCTCCATCACCATCAATGGCGCACTGGGTCGCGTTGCACTGGGTAAGCGCCTTACCGGTACGCTCATCGTGTTCTCGTGCCTGTTTGCCCTGCTGGTGGCCAACCTTACGCTCATCATGGTTATCCAGGCCGACTACTACAAAAACATGAGCATCAACAACCACACCATTGCCAAGGAATCCAAGTCGGAACGCGGCGCCATCACCACCTACGACAACGTGCTGCTGGCCCATTCCGTGCTGCAAAGCGATGGCACCTACAAACGCGAATACCCTGCAGGCACGCTGGCTTCGCACATTGTGGGCTACGCTTCGAGCACGTACGGTACCGCCGGCATCGAATCCAGCTGTAACGATACGCTGAAGGGCGAAAGCAACTACGCTTCGTGGATCGATGTACTGAATTCGTATTCGGGTGCAGGCACGGCAGGCAATGACGTTAAGCTCACCATCAATTCCACGGTGCAAAAAGCGGCCGAAAAAGCCCTTAACGGTTACAAGGGCGCCTGCGTGGTAATGGACCCCGAAACGGGTGCGGTGCTGGCTATGGCCTCTTCACCTACCTACGATGCCGCCGACGTGGAAGACATTCTTTCCAACAGCAGCGAAACCTCGGCCTTGTACAACCGCGCAACACAGGCGCTGTACTCCCCTGGCTCCACCTTCAAGATTGTTTCGCTTACCACGGCGTTTGAAGAAAACGTAGCCAAGGAAGACACCACCTACGATTCGCCCGACAAGCTCGAAATAGGCGGCGGCGAGGTTACCAACTTCAACAACGCCAAATACGGCAAAATCACGCTTTCGCGTGCAACGGAGCTTTCCTCCAACACCGTATACGCCCAGTTAGGCGATGCCATTGGCCCGCAAAAGCTGGTTTCTTCTTCCGAAGAATTCGGCTTTAACCTGGCCATCAAGTTCGACCTTCCGCTGGCAAAGAGCCTTATGCCCAACCCCGACGAAATGACCCAATGGGAAACCGCATGGGCCGCCGCCGGCGAGCCGGTAGGCGAACACGAATCACCCGCTGGCCCGCAGGCTACCGTACTGCAGATGGCCCTGGTTGGCTGCGCTATTGCCAACGACGGCACTATCATGCAGCCCTACTTGGTAGACAGCGTAAGCAATGCCGACGGCAAAAACAGCTATCGCGCCACGCCCACCACGCTTTCCAACGTGTGCAGCACTTCGGTTGCCAAACGCGTAAAGAGCGTGCTGGAAGGCGTTGTGAACAACGGCACTGGTACGGCGGCGCAGGTAAAGGGCGTTCAGATTGCCGGCAAAACCGGTACCGCCGAAACCGGCAAAGAAAAGGACGACCGCTGGTTTGTGGGCATGGGCCCCTCTGAAGATTGCTCGGTGGTAGTTGCCATCGTTTTGGAAGAAGCCGGCGAGCAGCTTTCGGGCGGCGCAGCAGGACGCGCAAAAGGCGTGCTCCAAGCAGCGCTTGAGATACAAGGCGACTTATAAGGAAACGATTTTTCAAACAATCGTGAAGGCCTAACAACAAGAGGCGTTCACTAGGCTAAATAAGATATGCTTAAACATTAAGTGTTAAGCATGGATCCAAAGGGAGTTTTAACGTGGCTGGAAGCATGGTTGGCAGAACATTCAATAACCGCTACACGCTAACTGAACGCGTGGGCCTGGGCGGCATGGCCGAGGTTTACCGCGCAACCGACAATGTACTGGGACGCACCGTTGCCGTAAAGGTAATGCTGCCCCAATATGCGGCAGACCCCACCTTTACCAAGCGTTTTCGCCAGGAAGCCGCATCGGCGGCAAACCTGCAAAGCCCCTACATCGTAAGCGTTTACGACTGGGGCCTGGACGGCGAAACCTACTACATCGTCATGGAGTTCCTGCGCGGCACCGACCTTAAAACCGCTATTCAGGAACGCGGCGCTATCAACCAGCGCAAGGCTGCCGAAATCGGCTCGCAGGTTGCACAAGCCCTTTCTGTGGCACACGAAGGCGGCGTAATCCACCGCGACATCAAGCCGCAGAACATCATGATTCAGCCTGATGGCAACATCAAGGTAATGGACTTTGGCATTGCACGTGCAGGCGATGCTGGCCTTTCGCAGACGGCTACCGTTCTGGGCACGGCTCATTACGTTTCGCCCGAGCAGGCCCAGGGCAAAGAGCTCACCGGCGCCAGCGACATCTATTCGCTGGGTGTTGTTCTGTACGAAGCCGTTACCGGCAAACTTCCCTTCGACGGCCAGGACGCCGTAAGCGTTGCCGTTAAGCAGGTAAACGAAGTTCCGGCTGCTCCCAGCACCATCAACCCCAATATCGACCCGGGCCTTGAAGCCATCATCATGAAGGCCTTGGAAAAGGATCCGGCTCGCCGCTTCAAAGACGCATCTGAAATGCGCCATATCCTAAACGACTTCTTGGCAGGGCGCCCCATCAACCTGGGCAACGACATTGCCGGCATGCAAACGCAGGTAATGGGCGGTGTTCCCAACATGCAGAATGCCACCCAGGTAATGTCTGCTGTTCCCGGCCAGGGCACTGGCAACTTCACCAAGGTATACAACGCCAATAACGAAGATGCCGAAGCTGCCGCCAAAAAGAAGAAGCGCAACATCATCATCGGTGTGATTGTGGGCCTTTTGGTTGTGCTGGGCATTGCGGGTGCCGTATTCGCCATGGGCAACGAAAAGGTTACCGTGCCCGATGTTTCTGGCAAAACCATTGCACAGGCACGCACCACGCTGGAACAGGCCGGCTTTGTGGTTGGCTCCGAAACCGAGGTGTACAGCAGCACGGTTGCCAGCGGCAACGTAGTAAGCACCGACCCGAAGGCTGGTGAGCAAGCCACCAAGGGCTCCACCATTAAAATCAGCGTTTCCAAGGGCACCGAGCAGGTACAGGTACCCGATTTGAAGGGCAAATCGGCCGATGATGCCCAGAAGGCTCTTGATGCCGTTGGCCTTTCCGGCAAACAGGGCGACACCGTATATTCCGACGATGTTGACGAAGGCAAGGTAGCCAGCCAGGACGTTTCTGCTGGCGACAAGGCCAACAAGGGCGACACTATTGTGTATCACCTTTCCAAGGGCTCCGAGCAGGTTTCCATCCCCAACGTACAGGGCATGGGCCAGAGCAACGCTACCAGCAAGCTTGAAAACGCAGGCTTCACCGTTAAGGTTGCTACCAAGGAAAGCAGCGATGTTGAAAAGGGCGTAGTAATCTCCCAGGACAAGACCGGTACCGCCAAGAAGGGCGACACTATTACCATCACGGTTTCTTCCGGTACGTCTTCGGTTGATGTACCCAACGTAGTTGGCAAGACCGAAGCCGACGCCAAGAAGGCCATTGAAGCGGCCAACCTTAAGTGGGATACGCAAACCCAAACCAGCTCTACGGTAGCCAAGGGCAGCGTAATTTCGCAGACCCCCGCTAGCGGCAAGAGCGTAACCAAGAACACCGTAATTACGCTGGTAATTTCCGGTGGCCCGGGTGCTTCTGCTGGCAACAACACCAGCGGTAGTGGCAATTAAGCCGCACCGGTAAAGCTGATCGGATAGCCGTCCAGGGCAACCTGGGCGGCTATTTTTTTGTTTAAAGGGCAGGGTGAATTAAGCGCGTTGCTGGGGGCGTGAAGGCGTCCGCAACGTCGTCGCGCCCAAAGCGGATGAGCGCCGCCCAGAAGGACGGCAGCCAAACAGCGGTATGGTAAGATACCAAGGCTGCAACATCAGCATCCTTTCTGCCCCCGTAGCTCAGAGGATAGAGCGTCGGTTTCCTAAACCGTGCGTCGGAGGTTCGAGTCCTCTCGGGGGCGCCAGACTCGCCAGAGCCCGCCACTTCGGCGGGCTTTTTCATTTCGTGCGACGATGTGCAGTCAGTTCCGCGCCCGTTACACAGCAGTTCAAAAGCAGGGCCTCGCAAAGGCTATACGCCCTGCTTGGTTGAGCGCAGCATAATTCAGTGATAGGATAGCCCGCGAACACTGTTTCAGGGCGAGGTGAAATTCCTCACTGGCGGTAACGGACAGGCGGGGCAAAAGCCCCATCCGAAGCCCGCGACCCTGCTTAGCCTGGCGGCTACAGCAGGCTGACTTGGTGCAAATCCAAGGCCAACGGTAAAAGTCCGGATGGAAGAGACAGGAGGCTTGCTTTGTCTACCCCGAACACCCCCGCAAAAAACACCAACGTTTGGTCTACCAAACAACTCGTTACCATGGCCCTTATGTGCGCCATTGGCGTAATTCTTTCCTTCGTGGAATTCCCGCTTCTGCCGGGCGTTACCTGGCTTAAGTTCGATGCCTCCAACATGCCCGCCATGGTTTGCGGCTTCGCCTTTGGCCCTGGCGCTGGCGTCGCAGTAGGCATTGTTACCGCCATTATCCACGGCCTGCTTATGGCCGACTTCACCGGCGCGCTCATGAACATCCTTACGGTTACCTGCTTCGTGCTGCCCGCCGCCATCGTATACAAGAAAAAGCGCACCTACCCTGCCGCCATCGCCGGCTTGGTAGGCAGCGTTGTTGCGGCAACCCTGGGCGCCGTTGTGGGCAATCTCATCCTTACCCCCATGTGGCTGGGCGTTCCGCTTGATGCGGTTATCGCCATGATCATCCCCATCCTTATCCCCTTCAACCTGCTGAAGGGCGCGCTCAACGCGGTAATCACCCTTATTGTTTACAAGGCAATCTCCAACCTCATCACGCCCAAGAAAGACCAAACGAAGGGCCGCTAATCCGTGATTGAGTTTTCTGACGTTTCATTTACCTACACGGGCGAAGAATTCGTCTTGTCCGACCTTTCGGTTTCTATACCGAAAGGCCAGTTCGTATGCGTTTTAGGCGCTAACGGCTCGGGCAAAAGCACGTTTTCAAAGCTCATCAATGCCCTGCTGGTTCCCGACAAGGGCAGCGTTACCGTAGACGGCATGGAAACGTCTGAAGAAGAAAACACCTTCGCCATCCGCAGCACTGCGGGTGCGGTTTTCCAGAACCCCGACGATCAGATTGTGGCCAGCATCATCGAAAACGATGTTGCCTTTGGCCCCGAAAACCTTGGCATCGAAAACCCCGAGCTGCGCCAACGCGTAGAAGCCGCGCTTACCCAGGTAGGCTTAGGCGGCAAAGGCAAGCGCGAAACCACCGCGCTTTCGGGCGGCCAGAAGCAACGCGTAGCCATTGCCGGCGTGCTGGCCATGCACCCTTCCATACTCATATTCGACGAGGCTTCGGCCATGCTCGACCCGCGTGGCCGCCGCGGCCTTATGCGCGTTTGCAAAGAGCTGCACGCACAGGGTATGACGGTGGTTATGATTACGCACTTTATGGAAGAAGCCGCCGAGGCCGACCGCGTAATCGTGCTTGAAGAAGGCCGCTGTGTTTTGGACGGAACACCCGCTGAAGTGCTCACGCAGGACGAAAAGCTGCGCAATCTCAACCTTGACGTGCCCTTTTCCACTCAGATGTCGCGCCTTTTGCAAGACCGCGGCATAAACCTGGGCACCCACACTGAACTAACTACGCTGGAGGAGGAACTGTGTCGATTGCATTCGAACAGGTAAGCTTCAGCTACAACCCGCTTACCAAGCGTCAAAAGAAGGCCGGCGAAGAGCAACACTATGCCCTGCACAACGTTACCTTCACGCTTGAAGAAGGCGAGTTCTTGGCCATTGCCGGGCACACCGGCTCGGGCAAGAGCACGCTGGTTCAGCACTTAAACGGCCTGGCCAACCCCACCGAAGGCCGCGTGCTGTGGAACGGGCAGGATTTAGCAGCCAAGGGCGTTGCCGCACAGGCGCGCGCCGATATTGGCGTGGTGTTCCAATATCCCGAGCACCAGCTGTTTGCCGCCAGCGTGTACGAAGACGTGGCCTTTGGCCCACGCAACATGGGCCTTACCGAAGAAGAGGTAGATGCCCGCGTGCGCCGTGCCATGGCCGATGTGCACCTAAATTTTGAGGCCTTGCAGCAGCGTTCGCCCTTTGAGCTTTCGGGCGGCCAACAGCGTCGTGTGGCGTTCGCTGGCGTACTTGCCATGGAGCCCACCACCTTGGTTTTAGACGAGCCGGTTGCCGGTCTTGACCCCGCCAGCCGCGCCGACTTTTTGGCGCTTATAAAGCGCCTGCACGAGCAGCGCAACCTAACCGTGGTAATGGTTTCGCACAACATGAACGACATTGCCGCGCTCGCCAGCCGCATGCTGGTTATGCATGAAGGCGAAATTGCCTTTTTGGGCACACCAGAAGAAATCTTTACCCAGCATGCTGCCGAGCTGCGCAAAATCGGCCTGGGCATTCCGCATGCACAGCGCCTTTCCAACGAACTGCGCGAACAAGGTATGCCGCTGCCGGTTAAGCTCTACCAGCCCGAAACCTTGGCCGACGAAATTGCGCGCATCCTGAATGGCCAGGAGCGCTAAACCATGAGCATCGATGCGGTATTTGGCCGCTACATAACCAAAGATTCACCCGTCCACAAGATGGATCCGCGCGCTAAGCTTCTGCTTTCCATCCTGTTTATGGTGATGGTGTTTGCTGCAGGTGGCTACGCCTCGCTTGCTGTGGCGGCCGTATTTACCGCTGGCATGTTTGCGTTTTCGCGCATTTCGCTGCGACAGGCATTTGTTTCCATTGCGCCTTTGGCGATCTTGGTAGTGTGCACCGCGCTGCTCAACATATTCTTTGTGCAAGGCGGCGATATCTACTTCCAGTTCGGCATTATCTGCATAAGCCAACAAGGCCTGCACCAGGCGGTATTCATTGCCATTCGCCTTACCATGCTGCTGTTGGGCGTGAGCCTGCTTACGCTTACCACCACCACGCTCGACCTTACCGATGGCTTTGAGCGTCTGATGCAGCCGTTCAAGCGCTTCGGCCTACCTGCCCACGAGCTTTCTATGATGATGGGCATTGCGCTGCGCTTCTTGCCGCAGTTTGCCATCGAACTGCGCACCATCTACCGCGCTCAAATTAGCCGCGGCGCCAACTTCAGCACCAGCGCCAAAGGGTCGCTCGCACTTATGACTTCGCTGATTATTCCGCTGTTTACCAGCGCATTCCGCCATGCCGAAACACTTTCCTTGGCAATGGATGCGCGCTGCTACCACGGCGGCGAAAATCGCACGCGCCTAAGCGAGCTTTCCTTCAGCAAGCGCGATGCGCTCGGCACGGCGTACCTGCTGCTAGGCTGCGCCTGCGTTGTTGCATGCGATGTGGCTCTTTCCTTCTTTGGCCTTAAATAGATTGGAGCTGTAATGGATGAGGTTTTGGAATACCTAACTTCGGTAAATGCCTGGTACTTGGCAACCTGCGAAGGCGACCAGCCGCATGTTCGCCCCTTCAGCTTTGCTATGCGCGAAGGCAACACGCTGTGGTTTTGCACCGCAACCAACAAAGATGTATACCGCCAGCTGCAGGCCAACCCCAAGTTCGAGCTAACCGCATGGAAGCCCGGACGCGGCTGGATTATCCTTACTGGCCAGGCCGATCTTAACGACACCGCAGGCGAAGAAGTTCGTAAAGCAGGCTTTGAGCACATGACCGCACTGGGCGAAACCTATGAAGGCTGGGACGATGCGCGCCTGACGTTCTTCAGCTTGAAGCAAGGCGTTGCCCACATCGACGATATCGACGGCAGCTCTCGCAACATCGAGCTGTAGGCCACCAAAGCTGCATTTGCCCACCTTTGGCGTACGCATTCAGGGCAGGAGCAACCCTAAAACCAAAAAACGAGGGCTCTGTGTCAAATAATGCGCCTTGTGAATTAATCTAGCCCCCAAATAGGGGCTTTTTGCGCATTATCGCCCGTCTGCAGCGGGTTTTTGCCGACCTGCATTTGCCCGCAATCAGCAAAACCCCAGGTCGGCAAATTTCAAACGCCGCCAAAAAATTCTTTTGGCGGCGTTTTTGCCACAAAGACCCCTTTTCCTGGTTTTGAGTGTAAAAAAGCCCGGTGTGGCCGGGCTTTCGCTTTGCGAATTGAAAGGTAGGGTGCGCTTAGAGCATGCTTACCTGGTCGACAACTTTACGAGCTGCCTCGCGCACGCTCAGGCCATCGATATCGATGGTAACGTCGGCGTACTGCTCGTAGAGCGGCAAGCGCTCTTCATACAAGTCGGCCAAGCTCATGCCCATGCCGTTCTTCATAACAACGCCGCGCTCGTGCAGGCCACCCAAACGGCTTTCCAGCTCTTCGTAAGAAACCTTCAGGTACACAACCGTGCCGATTTCGGCCAAGTGCTTCATGGCTTCGTCGGAATACACTGCCGAGCCGCCCGTTGCAATAATGGCATGGCTGGCGGAAAGCGTGCACAAAACCTCGTTTTCAACCTCGATAAAGCCATCGGGACCGCAGGCATCGATGATTTTCTGCAGGGTTTTATCCAGCTTGCTCTGAATAAGCAGGTCGGCATCGATGAACGAATAACCCAGAATCTTGGCAAGGACAACACCCAGGGTAGACTTGCCGGCGCCCGGCATGCCAATAAGGATGATGTTTTCCATGGTGTTAGTCATGAGGTTGCTCCTGTTTCCATTTGTCACGTTTAGCAGAAACTATAGCACGTTTGGCTTCGACCCTTGGAGCCACCACTTCGTTAACCAAGATGGCCGAAAAGATAAGCGCAAAACCCACCAAAAGCTGGCCGGTAACCACCTCGCCGTACAGCAAAATCGAAAACAGAACGCCAAACACCGATTCCAAACTTAAGAAAAGCGATGCCTGGGTTGGCGGCACGTAGGCCAGCGAAACATTCTGTATGCCAAAGGCGATAACCGAAGCGAACACAATAAGAAACGCCATCTGGGCCACGATGGTTATATCAATGGCGCTAAGCGGCGGGAAGGTTTCAAAGCACGCGCCCAGACCCATGCCGAATAAGCCTTCGAACAGGAACTGGAACACGGTGAGCACCAGCACATCCAAGTTCGTGGACATACGCGAAACCAGCGTGATATGGATGGCAAACATCAGCGCGCACAACAGGGTAAAGCCCTCGCCTGGGCCCAGGCCAAGCGTCCCAGCGGAGCCATTGGTGGAAACCATATAAATGCCGCCCACAGCAATGAAGGCAGCTATAACGTTTAAAGGAAGCGGGCGTCTTTGGGCAATAACCCACCAGGTAAAGGGCACAATGACGCAATACGTCGCCGTAAGAAAGGCATTAATGCCCGGCGTAGTGTACAAAAGGCCAATAGTCTGCGTTAAAAAGGCCAGAAAGTCGAATACGGCCAGCAGCGCACCGCATGCCACCATACGCAGCGAAAAATGCTGTGCCACGCGCTTGTGCAGCACCACCAGCAAGATAAGGCCCGCTACAAAAAAGCGAATGCCGATAAGCCACGAAGGCGGCATCACTTCCACCACCTGCTTCATAAGCACAAAGCTCAAGCCCCAGATGGTGGTGGCAAAAACAATTAGCAGCTTATAAACCCACGTGGGAATTGCCGAAAGCGAAACCACTAGCGTGCGCCGCCTCCGCCGCCAAAGCCGCCGCCTCCGCCGCCGCTAAAGCCGCCACCAAAGCCGCCGCCGCTCGAGGAGCCGCCGGAAAGAGCGCTTTGAACAGCCTGCATCGAATCGACGAGGGAAGCTTCCAGCATCGAGCTGAAGTCGGGCATATCAAGCCCTTGGCCATAGCCATACGGGTGATACCAAACCCACCACGGCACGTAAGTGGGGTTGGAAGCCAGCTGCTGGTCTACGTTGAACATTTCGGGCACAGCCTTCTGCAGCTCGGCGATGGCTTCCTTGGCCACGCCGAAGATGAAGGCATACACCATAAATTCGCCCCAAACCTTTACATCGGTAGTGGGACGCTCGTTCAAAGCCGAAAATTCCGTGAGCCACTTTTTCAACGCGCCGCAACGGGCAAACGCGTCGGCGCCCTTCTGCGTACGGCGGCTCATAAAGCGCGAAACCACAAACAGGGCAATGGCGGTAATAACGCACGGAATGATAACCAGCAAGTTGCCCACAATCGCGGCGATAAAAATGCTCAGGCAAAACAGCGCTGCAGCAACAACGGTCATGCTCACGGTTTTGGAATTGGAATAGCCTTCGATGTATTCGCCGGCATTGGTGTGCGCGGTTACCAGCCCCTGCCAGGCCATCATTTCAGAATTGAAGCGCTGCGGATCGGCTTCGCCAAACGCTTTGATGTTGCCAAGCCAAATAGACTGCTGGCCTTCGCCAATAACATCGAACAAGAAGCTCATGGCCTTGCGGTCGATTTCGCTGTTAAGGGAAAGCTCCACCTGTGGCACGCGAGTGATGTAGTAATCGGAAACCTTCTTGGTTCCCAGCAGACCCTTCTTGTCGTATTCGCCCTTGTTGATGAGCAATGCACCAGCATTGGCCAAATGCATGATGGTGGCCGAGAAATCACTGGGCTCTTCTTTGCCGAAGCGCCATACGCGGCCCACGACAGCGGGATGCTCTCCTTCGATGGGCACATCGCGCCAATATGTATCGGTAAAGTTGGGCTTTAGCTCCTTGCCGTAGCGAATAAATGAGCGAATTCCCCAGGCCAGAAGGGCAATGCATAGCAGCACCACAACAACCAAACCGCCCGTTTGCGTTGCACGTTTAGCGTTGGCTTGATCGGCCCAGGTTTGCTCTTCGGAAAGCACACTATCAAGGCGCGCGGTGGATTCGTGCTTATTTGCCGCCTTGGCGCCAACGGTAAGCCATGCGGTGGGGAACACCACGCGGGCTTCGGCATAGTTGCCCGCGGTGGTGCGCGGAACCTTGTAGGTAACGGTGCCTTCTTCAGCGTTGATAGCAACCGTGGCATCGAGCGGGCCATGGCCCCAAGCGCGCACGTTTTCGCCAGCGGTTACCGTTTGGCCAGCGGCAACGGGCAAATGCAGCGTCATGGTTACGTTTTCGGAATCTTCAGCCCAATTGCTGCCCACAAACTGCCAGTACAGCTCGCCCACATCGGAATACGACTGAGCGGCCAGCTTTACCGTGTAGTCCAGCTGAACCACAATGTTTTGGTCGGCCTTGTTAAAGAAGACGTACACCGTGTTCTGCGGTTCGTCGAATGAATACGAGGTGTTACCTGGCCCGCCAGAACTGCGCCACTTCGCCTGGAAGGGCGTGCTGGAAAGGGTGTTTAGGCTTGCATTGGCGTTGCCCTCAGAATCAAGATCGGCCATGCCAACGCCATTGACTTGCACCGAAGCGCCCGTAGGAAGGTCATTGCCAAGCTCCCACCAAACGGCAGTATAGGACCCGTTGAAGTTGAACTGGCGCTGCTCCACCACATGAAGATCGCCATTTTCCTGGATGGTGGCATCGATAGTGGTTTGGGGCATGGTATACGATTTAGCCTGCGCCTGCTGCGGAAAGGCAAACAGAACGCCCAACAGGGCCAGGGCGAAAACGAACAAGGCCGCAAAGCGGAATTGCGCGTTTTTTTCGACAAAAGCATGTTTTTGCACTGCTCTGCTCCTTGCAAGATACGAGTGGGCGGGTTATCATTTCAATTCGCATATACGGAGAGCTGACCGAGAGGCCGAAGGTGCTCGCCTGCTAAGCGAGTATACGCCAAAAGCGTATCTGGGGTTCGAATCCCCAGCTCTCCGCCACCGAATGCAACGAGCACGGAAACCCCGTGCTCTTTTTGTTTTTCAGCACCGTTACTGGGGATTCGAACCGGTGAGGTGGAATTCCGTTAAGAAAACGTGCCAGTGGCACGTTTTTAGGAATTCGCCCGACCGAGCCTGCGAGGGAGGGGCAGATTGGCGGAGCCAATCGAATCCCCAGCTCTCCGCCAGATTGTATTACGCCGCCCTAACGGGGCGGCGTTTTTTCGTATGAGGCGCAATGACGCTGCGGTTGCCTCCAGCACGCCATCTTCGCACGATCGCAGCGGCTTGCGTACCAAAGTACGCGTCGCCACTGTGCTCGCACGAATCTGACGCACTGGCCGCACCCTCGCTGTTTCGTCCAACAATGCGCGCTTCCAACCCCGTGCTCTTTTTGTTTTTCAGCACCGTTACTGGGGATTCGAACGCAGGTCTACTCCAGGCAGAATTACGCCGCCCTAACGGGGCGGCGTTTTTTCGTCCCTGTGCCAATGACGTGCAATAATAGGTTTATTAGCATGCGTTAAGGGAGGCCGTCATGGGTTTTCTTCAGAACCTTTTTAAAAGCAATGGCTCGTTTGGGCTGGAGCAGAAAAGCGGCAACATGCGCTACGACCTTACGCAGCCGGGCAACAACCCTACGTTTATCTTGAGCGAAAACGGCAATGTGCGCACCGTTGTCAGGCCCGATGGCCAAATTGCCCAGGAATGGGAAAACGGCAACCTGCGCTTTTCTTCCGACAAAAACGGCTTCGATACGCTTCTGTAGCTAGACCAAGCATAAAAAAGGCCGCCCGAAGGCGGCCCTTCCATTCTTGCTCTAGTACACCTCGCATCGGTGTCCGTGCAGCATCTGAATAGCCAAATCCCCAGAGGCGGCCCTTCCATTCTTGCTCTAGCACACCTCGCATCGGTGTCCGTGCAGTATCTGAATAGCCAAATCGGCCTTTCGTAACGCTAATCCTGCGTGCGGCCCATGATCTTGTTGGCTGCATATATGCCAGAAATGCAGGCAGGCTCCATACCTAGGCCGTTGATGTCGCCAGCCATGATCAAGCCCTTGTCCAGATTCTGCGGAAGCGCCTCATGCGCGGCGGTGTACAGGGCATATTCCCAATACTTCTTTCCCAGCACTTCCCATTCGTCAAAGTACAAATCAAAGCGACGCATGCACTCAAAGTCGATTTCGGTAAATACCTCAAAGTCGCCGTCGAAGCGCTTGGCGATATAAATAATTGGGATAGTGTCATCGAACAAATGCACCGAGTGGCTGCGGTACTTCGGCTTTATTTTGCCGCGCACCAAATAGCCCGTAAGCTCAGAGGCTTTACGTATATCCAGCTCGGGCAGGCCAGGTACGGGCGCCAATAGCTGCTTGGTAATATGGGCCGGGCTTGCCATCACCAAATTTTCGCAGGTAAACACCTTGCCGCCTTGGGTAGAAACCTTCCAGCCCTCCCCTTCCTTGGCAACTGTCGAAACCTCATCGATAAGCACGTTGCCCGACCCTTCGGCCAAACGAGCCTTGGTGCCTTCGGAGTCGAAATCGAAGCGCTTCAAGCAGAACAGCAACTTCATCGGAGGAATCTGCATGGTTAAGGGCTGCACGGTGTTCAGGTAGTCCAGCGCCGTTAAGTCCTTAATCTTGGTTCCCGTACAAGCATGGGCAAACATGCTGATGAGATCATGCGCAATAGGACCAAATCCCATACGCTCAATCATGTGCTCAGCCGATTCTGTATAGAGTTCGCGAATAAGCGGGTCCTTTTCAAGCGCGGCTTGCACCTCCATCACGGTGCAGTTGTCTTTGAATCGCGTATAAGCGGGAATGAATTCTTCACGCATCCACTTCATATAACGCAGCAGACTGGGCGCATCGGTTGCCGTGGTAAACGAAATGGGCGGATACTGCGAGCCGTCGTCGTGATGGCAGCAGCCTTGCGAAAGACTTGGCAGCACGTCGGGGCCCTCGATGAGCAGTCCACTTTGAAGCATGTACTTGTACGTACCGAAATAAAACACAGCGCCGTAGTTCATATGACGCTCTTCATCGTTACAGATGCGACCACCAATGTTAGGACTGATGAGCAAATATTCGCGATTGTTTTTCTGCAGCTCCAAGCAGCAGTTCATACCTGCCGCGCCGGCGCCCACAACAATAGATTCGTAGTCGTAAGCCATTTTTATCTCCCTCGTTTCTTGTTTGATACTTCGCTTTATTCCCCTAGTCGAAGTAACGCTTGCGGAAGTTACGACAGCCTTCAGAAAGCTTAGTGATGGTTTCCATGCAGCATCGACCCATAACAATCGAAGCAGTGCCCAGGATAAACACTACAAAGTACTTGTGAATGGGCGTGCGCAGGAAGGGGTCGAACACGCAATCGCAACGATAGATAAAGCGCGACTGCTTTTCGTTGATGGGGTAAACCTCCCAGTTCCACGTCCAAGCAAAACGCTTGAACCACAAACGCAGGGCGCCTTCCTGGTTGGGGCCGCGATCTTTCCAGGTGGGGTCACAGGCAGTGTCAGAGTGGGCGGCCCAATAGTAATGACCGTTTTCGCCATTCGAACAGTCGGTAACCCATTCGCCGATGGAAAGCGGTGCCTGATGGAACCACTGGAATTCGCCCGTATGCAGGTTTTGCCATTCGGGGTACTTGGTGTAGTCGTAATGATTGCGAATATCGAAGGTGAACAGGCGTTCCAAGCGCTCAAAGCTATACCAGCCGCCCTTCGACTGTCCCGCCTGCATCATATAAGGCCAAATCTGTTCAGGCGTTGCGTTCACCGTGATGCCGCCATCGTAGCGAAGCTTCTTATCGGTGGGCTTGAAATGATCGTCGCCCTTCATCACATAGGCGCGCTCAGCGTCGGTCATCTTGGTACGCAGGCCGTAAATCCAAAGCATCGAAAGAATGATGAAGCACACACCGCAAATGCACCAGAGCACGCTCCATACTGTAACGCCCGGGCCAAACAGACCCTGAACAGGGTCAACGTAATTGCTGGTAACCGCCATAACGAAGCGAACCACCACATCGATACCCCAGCCGATAAGTCCATACCAGATAGCCTCGGCGCTGCATTCCATCATCTTCTTGCGATGGCCAATGGCCCAACAAATAAGCACGCCAATAATACCGAGCACAAAGCCCAGCACCACAAACAGCGCTTTCGTGCCCTTCGAGAACCTGTCGATGAACCGAGGCGTACCCTCGGGCATCGAAGGCAGATTTCCATTTGCAGCCATAGTTGCTCCCTCCTCCTTAGGGCCGCTCCACCGGCCCTCCATTGCTTGCTAGCGTAATAAGCCAGCAAACCTTCCGCGCCTGGCGCGCAGGCTTGCTTACATACAGGTATCTGCCACCGGGCATTCAGCGCACTTAAAGCCATGTTTGCATGGCGTGTGCGAATGCTCGAAGGCGTACTCCATATCGCGCTGATAAAGCTCCACTTCATCCAGGTCGAGCGAGTAATACACCGACATGCCGCGACGTTCTCGCTTGAACAGCCCCGATTGCTCCATAACCTTAAGGTGCTTCGTGGCCGCCGGCTGGCTAATGCCCAATACCTCGGCGATGTCGCTCACCTTCATGGTGTAGGGCTCGTGCGATCCAACAATCTTGATCATCTTCATACGGTTGGGGTCGCTGACCGCCTTGTTGTAGCGGCACACGCGCTCAACCAATCCACCACGCAAATGCACACTTTCCTCTTTTCAGGAACCAAACCGGCAGAAGCAGTTCTGACATGCACGGGTATAGATATCAGGCCAGGTTTGCTTCCCAGATATTGCCTTGGTAGTTATAACTTTATGGTTATAAGGTAATAGTCTTGAACGTGTTCGTCAATACGAACGTCAGTCGAATTCCCTCTCTGGCTCGCCGCTTCTTTTAACCGAAGCCCTAGCCCGCCACGCCTCCATGCCCGTATCGACCATACCCCCCCTGCAGCCGAACCCTTTCCCCAGGCCAGGCATAAAAAAGGCCGCCCGAAGGCGGCCCTCTATTGCGGGTGCGATTGTTCCCTGCTCTGCTACTTCTGAGTGCTCGGGTCGGTAGGAGCGCTGCTCATGTTCACTGCAGGAGCATCGGCAGAATTGCCCTGACCGAAATTCACCACAGGAGCACCGGAAGCAGCCGCATTCGCATCAAAGCTTTCCTTCTTGGTAAAGCCGAAGATGCCAGCCACCAGCACACCAGGGAAGGTTTGGATGGCGTTGTTGAACTGCATTACCACATCGTTATAGCTCTGACGCATGTAGCTAATCTTGTCTTCCGTTGCGGTGATTTCCGACTGAAGCTGCTGGAAGTTGGCGTTCGCCTTCAAGTCGGGGTATGCCTCGCTCACAGCAAATAGGCTCTTCAGCGTGCCGGTAAGAATGTTGTCGGCAGCCATCTTTTCTTCGGGCGTGGTGGCGTTTGCAACAGCGCTACGTGCCTGCGTCACCTTTTCCAGCGTGCCGCTTTCGTGAGCAGCATAGCCCTTTACGGTTTCGACCAAATTGGGAATAAGGTCCAAGCGGCGCTGCAACTGAACGTCTACCTGCGCCCAGGCGTTGTCTACCTTGTTGCGCAGCTGAACCAGGTTGTTGTACAGCGCAATAACGATGATTGCCAGCACAACGATGATGGCAACAATTACGATCACGGTAACCATAACTACTCCTTAAAGTTAAGCGTTTACCTGCAGTTTAAACGTTTTCGACGATGGCGGCGCCCAAGGGTGAAAAAGACGTTACCCTGCACCACCATTCATGTTTGTGGGCTTCAACCGAAGCCTCGGTGGCTGCCTCGTAAGAATCGAACATCAAGCACACGGCCGAGCCGCTGCCGCACAATACCGCGCCCGTAGCACTAGCCTGTCCTTGGGCCCAATCCAGCACTTCGGCAACCTTAGGCTCAACCGAGCAAGCGGCCTGGGTAAGGTTGTTATAGGGCTCAACCTCGCTCGCCTGCGTAAATCCGGCAAGCCCCGCCAGGTATTCAGCCGAAGGAAGCTGCGGGCTGGCATCAAAAGCAGCGTAGGCTTCGCCGGTAGAAACGCCAGCATCAGGGCGCACCAACAGCACAAAGCCCTTGCGCGTTGCAAGCTTGGCCTCAAACACTTCGCCCTTTCCTGAAAGACGCACGCAACCGCCGTGCAAGAAAAACGACACATCGGCACCCAGGCGAGCCGCCACGGCGCTCACCTGCTGGCTAGCAGGATCGACGCCCCACAGCGTAGCCGCGCCCAAAAGTGCAGCGGCCGCGTTGGAAGACCCGCCGCCTAAGCCAGCCTGCGCGGGAATCACCTTATTCAAAACCATTTCGATGGTTTCATCTTCGTTGCGGCCCAGCTCAGCGGCCAATTCCTGCACCGCACGATAGGCGATGTTCTGCTCGGCGCTTACATCAAGCGGGTCGATGGTAAACGAGGTTTCGCACTTAAGCGCAATGTGAAGGCCCTCGCCCGAGCCCTCGTCGCTCAAGCGGCGCATAGAAAGCGTGTCGTGCAGCGCCAGGGAATGCATGATGGTGTCCACGCCATGGAAGCCATCTTCACGCTTTTCGCCCACCGCCAAAACAAGGTTCACCTTTGCCGGCGAAATGATCTTCACCATATTGCTTGCGGAAAGTCCTTCGATTTGCATGCTGTACCACCAATCGGTTATTCGTTGTTTGGCTCGGCTACGGCCGCGCCTTCGCGTTCCAGGGCCTTGCGTGCCTTGTTGCGCTTTCGTTTTTCCTTAAAGAATGTTTTCAGAAGCTCGGAGCATTCATCGGCACACACTCCGGGCGTTACCTCAAATACATGGTTTAGGCGTTCGTCAGCGTTTACTTGGTAAAGCGAACCCAGCGCGCCCGCCTTCGGGTCGAAGGCACCGAACACGCAACGGCCAATGCGCGCCTGATGCATTAGACCTGCGCACATAACGCATGGCTCCAGAGTAACGTAGACGGTGCAGTCGGTTAGGCGCCACACACCCAGCGCATCGGATGCTTGCTTGAGCGCCAAGAATTCGGCGTGGCCTGCAGGGTCGGCATCGGTTTCACGGCGATTGCAGGCAGCCGCCAACACTTCGCCATTGCGCACCACGACAGCACCGATAGGCACTTCGTCCAGCTCAGCGGCTTTTTTTGCCTGTTCAAGCGCTATGCGCATGAACTGAATATCTTGAGCCTGAGCAGCTGTGGGCTGCATAATCACCACCAAAAGTATGCTATCCTAAGCCCTGCTATCCGGAGGAATGGCAGAGTGGTTGAATGCGGCGGTCTTGAAAACCGTTGTGCCGCAAGGCACCGTGGGTTCAAATCCTACTTCCTCCGCCACACATTCCAAAGCCCGCATAGCGCGGGCTTTTTCATTTTAAACGCAATGATGCTGCGCAAGAAAACTTCGTTTACAAAGGTTGGTCGGGCCAATATTCGGAAGACGCCGCGGCGGCGGGACACCCCTGTCAACAAAAAAGCAGCGTTTCCATTACAAAGCTAACGGGCATTTCGCAACCGCACCACTGGCGCTCGGCAATGGCCGCCTGCTGAATGAACACACCTACGCCGTCTACCACCTTGCAGCCCTTTTTGGCTGCCATGGCCAAAAGCTCGGTTTCGCGCGGGAGATATACCATGTCGGCCACGATGAGCTCAGGGCGCAGCATGCTTTCCTGCACCAAACAGCCGGGGTTGGAAAGCGTACCCACATTGGTGGCGTTTACCAGCAGCGTCGACTCAGCGATGGAAGAGCGCAGCTGCTCTTCGTTTTCGAGCGGGTACTGGTTTACCTGGCATTCGCAATGCGCCTCCAAGCGCGACATGGTTTCGCGAAAGCCCAGTAAAAACTTGTCGTTGCGGTTAAACACATCGATTTGCGCAACGCCGTCCAGCGCGGCCTGCACTACAACAGCCGATGCCGCGCCGCCCGTGCCCAGCACGGTGATTTTCTTGCCCAGCACATTTACGCCGTTCATAACCAGGTTGCGCATGAATGCGGCACCATCGGCGTTATCGCCCAGCGAACGGCCGTTCAAAATGGTTACAGTGTTTACCGCGCCCATGATTTCGGCCACGGTAGAAACCTCGTGCAGGTACGGCACGATGGCCTTCTTGTAAGGCGAGGTTACGTTGTAGCCCAAATAGCCCAGAGCTTCCATGCCGCGCACGGCAGTTTCCAGGTTGTCGCGCTCAACATCGTGGGCGGTGTACACAAAGTCGTAGCCCATTTTCTCGAACACGGCATTATGCAATTCGGGCGAAACGGAATTGGCAACAGGATGGCCAACAAGGCCCACCATTCTGGTTGTACCCGTTATGTTGCTTGCTTTTTCCATGTCGCCTCCTTATTAGCCACGGCCTTTAGGGTGCCTTAGCTGGCAAAGCCATCTGGGTTGCCACTGGCCGCGCCCGCTGGGCTACCTTATGCGGGGAATCATTTTAGCGTGACGAGCCAAAATAAAGAAGAACGAGGCGCGAAAGCCCCTAGGTATGCACCAAACGAATAGCTGTGCGGTTCGTGAAAGATCAAGTAGGCGCGAACGGTCGGCCGGCTCGCTCATACCCGAAGGCTTCCATCTACGCCGGCTTCCTTGCTCCAGCAAACAGCCACGGGCAGCCCCGGCGGCAAGCGGCCACGGGCAGCCCCGGCGGCAAGCAGCCCTTGGCAACTGCTAGCCTTCCATTTCCTCGGCAACCAGCAACCACTCTTCTTCCAAAACGCCAATGCGCTCTTCCAGCTCGGCGATAACCTGCTGCGCTTTGCCCAGGGCCTCGTAATCGTACGGGTCAACCTCCAAAAGATCGGCCTTTGCCTGCTCGAGCTTCTTTTCCTGGGTTTTCATCTTGTTTTCAATGGAGCGCGCTTGCTTCTTCAGCTCACGCATTTGCGCAGCAGAAAGGCCGCTTTGCTCGGGCTTTTCAGACGCAGCGGCCTGTTGAGCCGCCGCAGCCTTACCGGCTCCAGCCTTAGCCGCATTCGCCTTGGATGCGCGGCTTTCTTCCAGCAGCTCCAAGTATTCGTCCACGCCACGCGGGCAATGCGTAAGCTTGCCATCGATGAGCGCAAACTGGTCGTCGGTCACACGTTCCATAAGGTAGCGGTCGTGACTAACCACAATGAGCGTGCCCGGCCATGTGTCCAGCAGGTTTTCCATAGCCACCATCATGTCGGTGTCCAGGTCGTTGCTGGGTTCGTCCAAAATGAGCACGTTGGGCGAATCAAGCAGGATAAGCATGAGCATAAGGCGGCGCTTCTGCCCGCCCGAAAGCGTTTCTACCGGCATATTCAAATGCGCGTTGGTAAAGCCCAGCTGCTCCAACAGCTGCGCCGGGCTAACCTCTTTGCCGTCGATCATATAGCGCGTGTTGTAGCGCGTAAGAATCTCTCGCACACGATCGGTATTGAACTTTTGGAGCTCTTCGAGCTTCTGCGAAAGGAAGGCGAATTTTACCGTTTTGCCAATCTTCACGCGGCCCGCTTGCGGCCTAAGCTTGCCCTGCACAATATCGAGCAAGGTAGACTTGCCTGCGCCATTGGCGCCCATAAGCCCATAGCGGTCGCCCGGGCCAATCATCCAAGTTACCTGGTCAAGCACCTTGTTTTCGCCATACGAAAAGCTTGCGTCTATAACGTCGACGCACTTCTTGCCCAGGCGCGAAATTGCCGCACGCTTAAGCTCGGTGGTGTTGCGGATGGGCGGTTCTTGTGCCACCAACGCTTGTGCCGTTTCCACATGAAAGCGCGGTTTGGTAGAGCGCGCACGCGCACCGCGCGAAAGCCAAGCAAGCTCGCGGCGCATAAGGTTCTGGCGCTTCTGCTCGGCCACCGCAGCCTGACGCTGACGCTCAACGCGCTGCAAGATGTAGGCCGAATAGCCACCTTCAAACGGCTCAGCTACGCCATCGTGCACTTCTAGCATGCGCAGGCACACTTCATCCAAAAACCAGCGGTCGTGCGTCACTACCACCAGCGCACCATTGCCGCGCGAAAAACGCTGCTTCAAATGCTGCGCCAGCCAATTGATAGCCACCACATCTAGATGGTTAGTGGGCTCGTCTAGCAGCAGAACATCAGCATCGGCCACCAACACGCGCGCCAAGTCCACGCGGCGGCGCTGGCCGCCCGAAAGCTCACCCACCGGAGCATCCCAATCCAAATCGCCAATCATGCCATCGATGATCTGACGAATGCGCGCATCGCTTGCCCATTCGTATTCGGGAACATCGCCAACCACGTTCCAGCCAACCGAACGGCTGCCGTCCAACGTATCGGCCTGACGAAGAGAGGCAAAGCGCACACCGCCCGTTCGCAAAACACGACCGTCATCAGGCTCTACCGTGCCATCAAACAGCCCTAACAGCGACGATTTGCCGTCGCCGTTGCGACCGACCACGCCTACCCTGTCGCCATCATCAACGCCCAGGGAAAGCGATTCAAAGATCGTTTTGGTGGGGTATTCCAAATGCACGTTTTCGCAGCCGAACAAAAAGGCCATGCGGTATCTCCTTTGCCATTGCGCCCGCAAAATGCGAGCACATTAGAGTATATCCGCTCCCCCGCCGTGCTGCGCCCTAGCCCAGTAGGCGCACCGATTGCTCATAGCCGCTCCGGCCGCATGTGCACCAGCCATGCCGCCGAGCATGCCTGCTACCGCCCAACCGTGCACTTCGCGCAAAACAGCACCCGCCCCAGCATTTGCGTGCAGCAACTTTGCTATAGTTCGCTTCATGGATTCGCAAAGCGAAAAGATTGGCTTCGTGCTCATGAACACGGGCACTCCCGATTCCCCCAACCCGGGGGATATCAAGCCCTATCTAATTGAGTTTCTTTCCGATCCAAATCTCATTCACATGCCGCGCATTCTGTGGCTGCCCATTCTGCATCTGTTCATTGCCAACACGCGTCCGAAAAAAACCAGCCCGCGCTATAAGAAGATCTGGACCGAGCAAGGTTCGCCTTTCATCATCGAATCGCGCTTGCAAGAAGAAGGCATCAACGGGTGTTTTCGGGCTGCAGGCATAAATGCAGTGGCTGAACTGGGCATGCGCTATGGCAACCCTTCGCTCGACACGGCCCTCGATAAACTAGAGGCCGCCGGATGCAAAAAAATCGTAGCCTTCCCGCTGTTTCCGCAAACCGCATATTGCACGGTAAGAAGCTGCAAAGGCAAAATCCAACAGGTAATGCGCAAGCATAAAAACCTTGAACTCGTGCGCGTTATTGAAGGCTACAACCAAAATCCGCTGTACCACCAGGCGCTTGCAGCAAGCATTCGCGAGGCGTGGGAGTACAAACCAGGCAGCAAGCTCATGTTTTCGTTCCACTCCATCCCGGTAAGCGATGTGGAAAACGGGGACACCTACGTGCAGCAAATCAACGCCGACCTTCAAAAGGTTACCGAGCTTTTGGGTATTCCCGAAGAAGACTGGAGCGTAGCCTTCCATTCCCGCTTTGAAGACCCGCATGCTTGGGTAACGCCGCATCCGCGCGCCAAGCTTTCCGAATGGGCCGAACAAGGCGTAGAGCGCGTGGGCATTCTGACGCCGGGCTTTGCTGCGGATTGTTTGGAATCACTCTACGATATCAAGGATGTTACCTGCGAATACTTCCGCACCCTATGCAAACAGCATGGGCGCGAAGCCGAAATTACCTACATCCCTGCGCTCAATCACCGCGAAGACCACCTGAACTTGCTCTTCGAAGTAGCCAAGCAGGCGCTCGAAGAGCTCTAGGGGCAGCCGCAAGGAATAACGCGGATGGCGCTCGCTGATGCTGCTCAAGTGTCCAAGGAGCCCTGGAACTGGCGCTCACTGGCGCGACCAAGATACCCAATGTCGCCGCGCACCGCACTCCATCCCGGCGCGAACGCACGCTCGTGCGGCTCCGAGGCCCGGGCCCAACAACAAAAAGACCCGCTCTCAAGAGAGCGGGCCACTAGATTGTTTAACCAGGTCCCTACAGACCAACCGGTCTATTGAGCTAGGTTATTTAACAACGAGAACCGGAACAGGGCTTTCGCGCAATACTGCATAAGATACAGAGCCCAGAACGCCGCGGATAGCGCCAAGGCCACGAGAGCCCATTACGATAAGGTCGGCGTCTTCCTTTTCAGCGTAAGAAAGGATGTCGGCTGCGGGGGTGTAACCCGGGATAACCTCGATCTTGGCGGCATCGCCCAAAGAATCGATGGCATTGCCAATGCCTTCCTTAACCTTTTCAGTTTCCTCGCCGATGGTCTTGTTGTAGAGGGACATGATGTCCTCAACGGAAAGCAGATACTGCTGCGGATCGAACGAAGCGCTGTTGAAGTTAGCGGGAAGCTGTGCATTGGGATGCGTGGTTACAAATACCACGTGCAGCTTAGCGCCTTCGGAACCCTTAACGATTTCAGCGGCCTTCTTAACAGCAGCCAGTGCCTGATCAGAACCATCGTAGGCAACGACAACATTTTCGAATACCATGATTACCCCTCCTAAAGAAGCTATGGCAGGCATCCCCTGCAGTCCCTACGTGCAGCACCTGCCTTCTTTTATCAAAATCATACCACGCCAGCGCCCCCTAGAATAGGCGCAACCCATTCGAAGTCCCTGCTCAGCCCATAGGTATTGAGAAACATAATTTGCCATTGAGAAAGGCCTAACCTAAGGGCCTAGACTGAACTCAAGCGCTTGGCTAACCTGCCGCAACAAAGGTTATACGCGATGCCGCCCCTGCACTCCAGCAGGCCGTAGCGCCAACATCCAGGCCGGCGCCGAGCGCATCCCAGCCAAAAAGAAGGACCCCAGCCAAGCCAGGGTCCTTCACCAAAGCAATTTTTAAGCAAAGAGCTACTTGTCCAAGAAGTTGCCCTTCTTTTCCAAAGGCTCGATAGCAAGCTTCGCATCTGGGTTAACCATGATGGAGCGCAAGTAGGTTTCGATAGCGGCATCCAATTCGTATTCCAGGTCGATATCGCCCTCGAACACGCACCAGTAAAACAGCAAGCCGGTAGATGCAGCAGCAATGCGCAGCAGCGCCTCATCGATGTCGATATCGGAGCGAACCAGCCCCGCATCAATCGCCTCCTGCAAATGCAGACGCACCGAAGCAATAATGAAGTCGTCTTTAGTGTCGCGATGCATAAAGTCGAAGAACGGGTTGTGATTGGAAGCGTACAGGCCCGAAATAAATTCAATGCCCATGTCTTCGCAGTACTTCACATACGCACGGTAAATGATAAGAATGCGCTCGACGGGGTTGTATCCCTCGGCGTCTTGCGCAGCCTTTTCGCGATACGGCGTAAAAGCGTACTTCAAGTAGTAGGAAATAAGATCTTCCTTGCCGCTGAACAGGTTGTAGAAACTGCCCGTGGAAAGGCCCGCTTCATCGCAAATATTACGAACGGTAAGCTGCTTCATGCCGTCACGATTAACAAGCTTAATAGCAGCCTTAAGAAGCTTTTCGCGCGTTACCTGGGCGCGAGTCTCATGAACAGAAACGTACTGATTCCTGCGAATCATGCGCACTTCCCTTCTTAGAATTACCTAGCGAACCTACAGTATCCAAGCTTTGCTTTTTGCAATGCCAAATGTTGAAGTTAACCAAAAATGAACATGTTTTTGAACACGTTCGTTTTAGGCGAACTTCGCCACTAGGTACCTTATTCCTATTGCAAGAATTAATCAGCAATATTTACGCGAACGGGGGCAAACGCCCCCGTTTCAGCATAAGCCCAGGTGGGAATTTCTCCGCCCAGGCGTCTATTTTGCAAAAGGTTATGCGCGGCTTACGCGTGCGCCCTGCGGGGTATCTTCTACCACGTAGCCAATCTGACCCAAACGGTCGCGTACAGCATCGGCCAAGGCAAAATTCTTTTCTTTGCGGGCATCGGCGCGACGGGCCAGCAAGGTCTCGATTGCGGCTTCGGTGGTGTCGCCCGTAAAGCCTGCAAGCTCAGCGGCCAAGGCAATAACCTGCGCGTCTTCTTCGCCGCCTTCTGCAGCACCGGCGCCAAGCTCAACGCCCAACACGCCCAGCAGGTCGGACACCATAGCGGCACCGGCGCGAACCTGCGCGGCATCGCTTTGCCCCACCGTGCCGTTGTTCAGCATGGTGTTGGCCTCGGTCACAAAACCAAACACAGCACCCAAGGCACCTGCAGTGTTGAAGTCGTCGTCCATAGCATCGATAAAGGCATCGCACATAGCATCCATGGCAGCCTTATAGGCACCCGCATCAAAACCAACCGTATCTTCGGCAGCGTTCTGGCACAGCCATTCGGTGTTCTTTACGAAGTTTGCCAAGCGGCCCAGTGCGCTTTCCGCCTCGCCCAAGCGCTCATCAGAAAAATCGAGCGGGCTACGGTAATGCGTCTGCAACATAAGCATGCGCAGCGTGCGCGGATCGGTGGTTTTAAGCACGTCGCGCAAAAGCAGGAAGTTGCCCAGGCTCTTGGACATCTTTTCGTGGTTGATCTGCAGCATGCCGCCGTGAATCCAGTAATTGGCAAAGGTGCAGCCGCAAGCAGCTTCCGACTGAGCGCGCTCGTTTTCGTGGTGCGGGAAGGCCAAGTCGGCGCCGCCGCCGTGAATATCGAAGGGCAGGCCCAGGTACTTTTCCGACATGGCAGAGCACTCGATATGCCAGCCAGGGCGGCCTTGCCCCCAGGGGCTTTCCCACGAAGGCTCGCCAGGCTTTGCGGCCTTCCACAGGGCAAAATCCAGAGGGTCGCGCTTGCGATCTTCCAAGCCCTGGCCATCGGCGCGCAGTTCGCGATGGCCCGTTTCCATTTCGTCCACATTGCGGTTAGAAAGCTGACCGTACTTTTCGTACGAGCGCACGGCAAAGTACACATCGCCTTCCACAGCATAGGCGTGGCCTTCATCGATGAGCTTTTGCACCAGGGAAATCATCTCGCTGATTTCACCCGTTGCGCGCGGGCGCACATCAGGATCCATTACCCCGGCAGCACGCATATCGTCGATAAACGCCTGGCCGTATTCAGCGGCAACTTCAGCGGCACTGCGGCCTTCCTCGTTAGCCTTCTTAATAATCTTGTCGTCAACGTCGGTGATGTTCTGCACAAACTTCACCTCGTAGCCACGCCACAAAAGGTAACGGCGAATGGTATCGAACGAAATAAAGGTGCGAGCGTTGCCAATATGGATGTAGTTGTACACCGTGGGGCCGCACACATACATGTTTACCTTGCCCTCGTTTACCGGGATAAAGGGGCGCTTTTCGCGGGCCATAGTGTCATAGATCTTCAGCATTGATACTCCTAAAGGAAAGCGCCACAAAGGCGCGGAATTAACACAGCGATGGAGGCGGGGCTTGCGCCCTAATTACAGCGGCAAACCAAAGCCACGGCCTGAGCGGAAATGCCTTCTTCGCGGCCTTCGAAACCAAGATGTTCGGTAGTAGTGGCCTTCACGCCCAAATTTTCAGACGAAATGCCACAGGCGGCCGCCAAATTTTCGCGCATCTGGTCGCGGAAAGGCGAAAGCTTAGGCGCCTGAGCTGCAATAACGCAGTCGACATCAACAATCTCAAAGCCCTTTTCGCGCACCAGGTTGGCAACAGCGGCCAACAGCTTCAGCGAATCGGCACCTTTGTAGGCTGGGTCGGTATCGGGGAACAGCTTGCCAATGTCGCCGCCGCGAATGGCGCCCAGAAGGGCATCGGCCACAGCGTGCGCCAAAACATCGGCATCGGAATGACCGTCAAGGCCCCAGCGGTGCGGGATATGCACGCCGCCCAAAATGAGCTCGCGGCCTTCGGCGAAAGCGTGCACGTCGTAGCCCAGGCCAATACGCATGGCAGGCATGGCTGCGTTTTCTTGCGCCACGCTACTCCCCTTCCTTCTGCTTGCGGTTATCTTCAAAAGCCGCATGAACCGCCGCCGAAATAAGCAGGTAGTCTTCAGGGACGGTGAGCTTGATATTGTCGCGCTTGCCTTCAACCATCAGCACGCGGCCACCCATGCGCTCGATAAGCGAAGAGTCGTCGGTGCCCACAAAGCCATCGGACAGGGCACTTGCGTGCGCTCGGCGATAAATGCCCGCACGGAAAATCTGCGGGGTTTGCGCATTCCAGAACACAGAGCGATCGGGAGTGCCAACCACTACACCGTTTTCGACCACCTTAAGCGTGTCGATGGAAGGATGGCCCACCAGCGCGCCGTCGCAGTCGAAATTGCCCTTAATGGTGCTGATGGTGTGCTCGATAAGCTCCTTGGTTACCAGAGGGCGCGCACCGTCGTGCAGCATTACGAACTCGAATTCTTCGGGCACCAGCTCCAAACCCGAAAACGCCGATTCTTGGCGAATGGAGCCGGCGGGCGCCATAACAATGGGCGTCACAAACGGAAACGGATCGATGGCCTTGGTAAGGTATTCGCTGGTGCGCTCTTCGGGGCACACAATAACGATGAGGCCCACATCAGGCACTGAATCAAACACTTCAATGGAGCGGGTAAGAATGGGCTTGCCCAGAATTTCCACCAGCTGCTTGCCGCCTTCGCGGCCAAAACGCTCGCCACTGCCGCCAGCCAAGATGATCGCAGCGGTTTTAGGGTTCTTAGCAACAACGCCCTCAAGACGGGGCTCCGTCTTCAGGGCGTCGTAAGTAATGTCATCGAACATCGCCATCGCGTTTTCCAGCACGCTGGGCGAATAAATGGGGTCGATGGTGTTTTCAGTCATTAGAGGCTCCTGTACGCCAAATGCAGCTTTCCAAAGCTGCGGGCTTGGCGCCGCGCACCTCTGGGTTAATCGGCTGCCTGACCTCCTGCCGAAGATCCGCCGCGCGAAGAAAGCCCCGCATGGCCCAAATCGTAGCTAGCAAGAAGCAGCTCAGCCTCAGTAGCTATGGTATCACGCTTGCGCGGTGCGGGAATAGCGCCGGTGCCCGGTTCGAAGGTAAGGTGATCGTCTTCCACATCAACCTGGATAACCGAACCGCTGGTCCACTTGCCCTCAAGCAGCTGCTCGGAAAGCGGATCTTCGATAAGGCGCTGGATAGCACGGCGAAGCGGGCGGGCGCCAAAGGAAAGATCGGTGCCTTCCTTGGCCACAAAACGACTTGCTTCGGCAGTAAGGTTGATGGTCATGTTCTGCTCGATAAGGCGCTCGCGCAAATCGGCAACCATCAGGTCGACGATTTCTACGATTTCCTCTTCCGAGAGCGACTTGAACACGATGATCTCATCGATGCGGTTCAGGAATTCGGGGCGGAAGAGCTTCTTAACCTCGCCCATTACGCGCTGCTTCATTTCCTTGTCGTCCATGCCACCGTTGGCGCTGCCGGTAAAGCCCAGCGGCGTGGTTGCGGTAATTTCGCGCGCACCAACGTTGGAGGTCATGATGATGACGGTGTTGCGGAAGTCCACCACGCGGCCCTGCGAATCGGTAAGGCGGCCTTCCTCCAAAATCTGCAGCAGGATGTTGAACACATCGGGGTGCGCCTTTTCGATTTCGTCAAAGAGCACCACCGAATACGGGCGCTGGCGCACAGCCGTGGTAAGCTGGCCGCCCTCGTCGTAGCCCACGTAGCCCGGAGGCGAACCAACCAAGCGGCTTACGCTGTGCTTTTCCATGTACTCCGACATGTCAAAGCTGATAAGGGCTTCTTCGGAATTGAACAGGAATTCGGCCAAAGCCTTGGAAAGCTCGGTTTTGCCCACGCCCGAAGGGCCCAGGAAAATAAACGAGCCGCCAGGGCGCTTGGGGTCTTTCAGGCCCGAGCGCGAACGGCGGATAGCCTTGGAAAGCGCAGTTACCGCTTCGTCCTGGCCAATTACGCGCTCGTGCAGCACCTGCTCCATGCGCAGCAGCTTTTCGGTTTCGGCTTCGGTGAGGTTGGAAACGGGCACGCCGGTGGTCATAGAAACCACGTCGGCCACGTCGTCGACGGCAACCTCGTTTACTTCCTTGTTGGTTTTTTCCTGCCAGTCCTTCTGAGCCTGCTTGCGCTTTTCTTCAAGCTCAAGCTCCTTTTCGTGCAGGGTATCGGCCTTCTTGTAGTCTTGGGCAGCAATTGCCGAATCCTTCTGGGTGCGAACGCTGCGAAGCTCGTCGTCGATGGCCTGGATTTCTTCGGGCAGCACCATATGACGAATGCGCATACGAGCGCCGGCCTCGTCCAAAACATCGATGGCCTTGTCGGGCAGGAAGCGATCTTGAATGTAGCGATTAGAAAGACTTACCGCGGCCTGGATGGCTTCATCGGTGAAGTGAACGTGATGATGCTGTTCATAGCGATCGCGCAGACCTTCCAAAATACGAACGGCCTGCTCTTCGCCGGGCTCCTTAACCACTACGGTTTGGAAGCGGCGTTCGAAGGCGCTGTCCTTTTCAAGGTGCTTGCGATATTCATCCAGCGTAGTGGCGCCAATGATCTGAATTTCACCACGGCTCAGCGGCGGCTTCAGAATAGCCGCAGCATCGATGGAGCCCTCGGCGGAACCAGCACCGATAAGGGTATGCATCTCGTCGATGAACAAGATGATGTCGCCCGCCTGCTCAACTTCCTTGATGCATTTTTTCAGGCGCTCTTCGAATTCACCGCGATACTTGGATCCGGCAACCAAAGCCGAAACGTCCAGCGTCACAATGCGCACATTGTGCAGCAGGTCGGGCACCTGATTGGCAACAATAAGCTGCGCCAAGCCTTCGGCGATGGCGGTTTTGCCTACACCCGGCTCGCCAATAAGCAGCGGGTTGTTCTTCTGGCGGCGCACCAAAATTTGCATGACGCGCTCGATTTCGCCCGCGCGGCCAATAACTGGGTCGAGCTTGCCTTCACTTGCCTTCTTGGTAAGGTCGGTGCCAAATTCTTTAAGCATGCTGTCCGACGTATTGTTGTTGCCGAAGATGGCGCCCGCCAACACGGCCGCAGGCGAGCCAACAGCATCATTGAGCGCAGCGCGCACTGCCTCGGGCTCAACGCCCATGCTCTTCAGCACATCGATGGCCGTGCCTTCGTTTTCGCGCACAATGCCCAACAGCAAATGCTCGGTGGAAATGTAGCTTTTACCCATCTGCATCGATTCGCGCAGGGCGTTTTCCAGCACGCGCTTAACACGCGGGGTAAAGCTCAGGTGGCCCGAAACATCGGTGCTCGGGTCGACGGTTACTGCCTGGCGCACTGCTTCAAGAGCAGCTTCATGCTCAACACCAAGCTGTTTTAGAGCCTGGCCGGCCAAACCGTCGTCTTTAGTAAGGGCCAAAAGCACATGTTCGGTGCCCACGTAAGGCTGGTGCAACGCGCGAGCCTCTTCCTGGGCCATTACCAAAACTTTTCTGGCCTTGTCAGTGAACTTGTCGAAGGACATGTAAGCCTCGTTTCTCTCGGCAAGTTGGTGTTTTATTGCTTCGGTTCATGCTAGCACTCAATGCAAACGACTGCTAACACGTAACGCAACTGTAGCCAGAACGCAAAAACGCCCTGAAAATCAGGGCGTTTCAACAACTATTTAGCTTCAGGGCGCATGTGGGGGATCGAACAGCCCAGTGGGCTGTTCGACCGCGAGCACCGCGAAGGCGGAGCGCAGCGGGCACTGTATTCCCCGGCGCGAGCCGGAGTGCTGCTGTTCCCGCTAGAAAATCGCGGCGCTAAGAGAGCTTCAACAACTATTTAGCTTCAGGACGCATATGCGGGAACAGCAGCACATCCCTAATGGAAGGCTGGTTCGTAAGCAGCATCACCACGCGGTCGACGCCGATGCCAATGCCACCAGCAGGAGGCATGCCATATTCCAGGGCGCGCACGTAGTCGGTGTCGTATTCCATGGCCTCGTCGTCGCCAGAAGCCTTTTCTTCCATCTGCTTCTGGAAGCGCTCTGCCTGATCGACCGGGTCATTCAGCTCACTGAACGCGTTGGCGTATTCATGACCGGCAATAACCAGCTCGAAGCGGTCGGTAAGGCGCGGCTCATGCTCAAAGCGCTTAGCCAGCGGGCTTACCTCTACCGGATAGTCAACAACAAAAGTGGGGTTAACAATGGTGGGCTCGCCAATTTCGTCGTACAACTCGGCAATGAGCTTGCCGGCGGTCCACTCAGGCTTAACCTCAATGTCGTTCTTCTTGGCAAGCTCAGCCAAGTGCTCAACCGGGGTATCCAGGGTAATTTCTTCGCCCAAAGCGTCGGATACAACCTTGGTCATAGGGATAGAAGGCCATTCGCCCGAAAGGTCGATGGTCATTCCCTGATACTCCAGCTGCTCGGTGTCGTTAACGGCAGCGTTTGCCGCCTTGATAACGCCCTGAGCCAGAGCCTTCATACCCTGCAGGTCGTTGAAGGCGCAATAAGCCTCCATGGAAGTAAACTCGGGGTTGTGCGTGCGGTCCATGCCTTCGTTGCGGAAGATACGGCCAATTTCAAACACGCGCTCAAAGCCGCCCACCAGCAGGCGCTTCAGGTGCAGCTCGGTTGCAATGCGCAGGTAGTTTTCCTGGTCGAGCGCATTGAAGTGCGTAATGAAGGGCTTTGCGGTAGCGCCGCCTTGGATGGTTTGCAGAATGGGCGTTTCTACCTCGTAGTAGCCATCGGCTTCCATGTAACGGCGGAAAGCGGAAAGAATCTTGGAGCGCTTAACAAAGGTGCTGTACACATCTTCGTTAACGATAAGGTCTACGTAGCGCTGACGGTAACGAATTTCCTTATCGGAAAGGCCGTGGAACTTTTCGGGCAGGGGGCGCAGGCTCTTGGAAAGAAGCTCAAAGCCATCTACCGCAACCGAAAGCTGGCCGCGGCGGGTACGCATCATAAGGCCGTTAACGCCAATCCAGTCGCCCAGGTCCAAATCCTTCATTTCGGCGAAGGCGTCTTCGCCCAGAGCGTTGATGCGGCAGAACAGCTGAATGCGGCCGGTGGAATCCATCAGCTCGAAGAAGATGATCTTGCCCTGGGCGCGCTTGGCCATAACACGGCCAGCAACCGCAACGCGGTCTTCGGTGTTGGCGCCGTCTTCAAGCTCGGCGTACTTTTCGTCCAGTTCGGCAATGTGATGCGTGTAGTTGAAGGCATGACCGTAGGGGTTTTTGCCCGCGGCGATAAGCGCTTCACGCTTAGCACGGCGAACCTCAATCGGGTCGTCTTCGATAACCGTATCAGTAGTTTCTTCAGCCATTTGGTTTCCTTAAATAGTCTGTTTGATGGCAGTTAACGTAGTAACAGCAAAAGCTGCAGGCATCTCGCTGTTCAACCAACGGGATGCCGGAGCATGCGCCAATAAGCTAGCAAGGGCGGGCCCGGCGCCTCGAATTCGGGCGGAAGAAAAGCAAAGCGTACCTGGTACGTGAGCTTTTCAACCGCGCAAAGGCGGGGTGCACAGCTTGCCGCAGCGAAGCCCCTAGTGCTCGATTTTGATAATCTTCGCCTTGATCTCGCGGCCGGTGGGGCCCTGAGCTACAACTTCTTCGCCCTTCTTGTGGCCCAACAATGCAGCGCCTACGGGGCTTTCGTTGGAGATTTTGCCCTGAGAAGAATCGGCTTCGGCACCGCCTACGATAGTGAACACGCGCTCGTTGCCGCCCATTTCAACGGTTACGGTGCTGCCGATGTTCACAACGCCCGACTTCTTGGGAGCCTCTACAACAGTAGCCTCGCCCAGGATGCGGGTGATCTCGGCAATGCGAGCCTCGTTTGCGCTCTGCTCGTTCTTGGCGTCGTCGTACTCAGAGTTCTCGGAAATATCGCCGAACTCACGAGCTACACGAATGCGGTCGCCGATTTCAGCGCGCTTTTCGGTTTCCAGGAAATGAAGCTCCTCTTCGAGCTTTTCCTTACCTTCTTGAGTGAGTACGTAATTGTTGTCCATGGTTTTACACCCCTCGACCGCACTGCGGCCATTTCCTTTCCTTATACCTGCAAAAGGGCGCGCCGAAGCGTGCCCTTTGCGTAACCATATTTTAAAGCCGTTTGGCTATTAGGCCTCTTCTACCTGGCTCTTGGGAGCAGGCTTTGCTGCAGGAGCCTGTTCAGGCTCTGCCGCGGCCTGAGCGGCAGGCTCGGGCTTTGCAGCGGGTGCCGGCTCGGCGGCAGCTGCAGGAGCAGGCTCAGGCTTTTCGATAAGCTCAACTTCAATATCGTCAGACTTAGAAGATGCAGCTGCTTCAGCTTCGCCAGCCTCGTCAACTTTCTTCTTCTTGCCACCGCTCAAACCTTCGCGAAGATTCTTCACGGTTTTACCGATAGCGGTACCAAGCTTGGGAAGATTCTTAGGCCCAAACAGAACCAAGATGACAATGAGGATAATGGCGATTTCCAAAGGGCCAAAAGGACCGATCTTCATGAAACACCTCCGTGTTTTTAGGGCGCCGGCCTTGCGGCTTTTGCCCGCTTATTCCGAGTACAACTGCACTCTAACAAAAAAGAGCGGCGCCCTTTGCAGGACACCCCTCAACGGTTGCAATGGTCGGGATGACAGGATTCGAACCTGCGACCTCTGCGTCCCGAACGCAGCGCTCTACCAAGCTGAGCCACATCCCGTTGTTGTGATTTAGCGGGTGCTATAGTACCACACTTCCCCACAAAGCAAGAGGGCGCCATGCGCGCCCTCCATAACTCACGTTTTAGACATTCGCCAACAAACCGGCAAGGCCATACACGGCAAAACTTGCACCTAGAAAACAGCCGCTAGCCCGAATACCTCACGTACCACATGCCGCTGTGCACGGCGCTGATTTTAACCACATCGCCGGTATGGGGCGCGTGGATCATCTTTCCGTTGCCAATGTATACGCCGGTGTGATGGCTGTTCAAGCAGAAGTCGCCCGGCTGCGGATCGGTTACGCGCGTCCAGTTGGCCATGGTGTAGGTGGTGCACCAATGATTGCCCATAACGCCGGTAATGCAGTAGCCAACCAGGCCAGAGCAGTCGAAGCTGTTAGGGCCGGCAGCGCCCCATACATAGGGCTTGCCCAGCTGAGCATAAGCGCGGTCGACAACGGTGTTGCCCGTTACTGCCTGCACGGCACTGTTGTTTACCTTAGAAGAACCGCCCGAAGATGCTGCTGCGGCTGCTGCAGCTGCAGCCTGACGTGCCTGTTCGGCAGCTTCTTCTTCCTGGCGGAGCAATTCCTGTGCTTCGGCAGAAAGGGTATCGTATGCGGTTTGCAGCTCGGCGGTAGTGGCTTCAGCCTGCTCCTTTACCGCCTTGGCCTGCTCCGACTTTTCTGCCGCTACCTGAGCCTGCTGTTCGGCTTCAGCCTGGGCGGCTTCCAGCTCAGCGCGAGCATCCTTGGTCTGAGAAACCAAAGCAGCATCGTTGTCGTTGAGCTTTTCGAGCGTGTTCCAGGTGGTGGCAAATTCCTCAAACGAAGAAGCGCCCAGAATTACATCGATAAAGCTGGTATCGCCCGAGCGGTACATGTTGCGGGCACGATCGCCCAGCTTTTCCTGATAGCCCTGGATTTCCTTGGTTTTGGCCTCTACCTTTTCCTGAGCTTCGGCAACCTTCTGCTCGGCAGCTTCCTGCTCTTCAACTGCCTGGTAATAATCGTTGGAAGCCTGGTCCAACTGATCCTGCATGTTGTTAAGCTCGGTAAGCTTAGCCTGAGCTTCGGCCTGCTTTTCGGCGGCAGTAGGATCGGCCACAGCCATGGAAGTGGGTACTGCAAGGGTTACCGCCAAAAGAGCGGCGGTGCCGGCAGAAATAACAGCGCGCTTATGCTGCGCAAAAGAAATGCCCATCGTTAGGTCCCCCTGGTGAATGCATTTAATTAGTACGTTTGGGTGATAGGTGTACCTATGGTACCAGTACAACGCTGTGCCCTACAACGCCAACCACAAAATCACCCCTACGCCACTTTAGTGACATTTCTTTGCTCAGCTGCCCCAGGCAAGGGCGCCCAATATTCCGCTCAAGACACCCGTTTCCCTATTCAAGCAACTCGCTTTTAGCGAGAAGCTTGAATGCGGTCACTGCTTCATGCTTTAGAAGAAGATTCGCTTTGCGAATCGTTTGGAAATGGCTTTCAGAGTGTCTTTCGCGGAACGTTGGGCGCCCTTGCCTTGTCGATGCCCTTGCCCTTTGGGGCAACAAGCCTTGCGGGTATTGGCGAACACGCCTTTCCTAAAGAAACAAAAAGGCCCGCCGAAGCGGGCCTTTGATGCTTAGCGCGATGCCCTTGCCTTTGGGGCAACAAGCCTTGCGGGTATTGGCGAACACGCTTTTCCTGAAGAAACAAAAAGGCCCGCCGAAGCGGGCCTTTGATGCTTAGCGCTAACTACTAGTAGCGAACGTAGATCATATCGCTGCGCACAGAGCTGATCTTTACCACGTCGCCAGTTTGCGGAGCGTGGATCATCTGACCACCACCAATGTAAATGCCGGTGTGGTGGCTGTTTACGCAAATGTCGCCAGGCTGCGGGTTAGAAACACGCGTCCAACCCATGAAGGTGCCGGTGGTACCCAAGCGCGTATTGCGGCCGGTAAGGCAGTAGCTAACCAGGCCAGAGCAGTCGAAGCTGTTAGGGCCAACAGCGCCCCATTTGTAGGGCTTGCCCAGCTGTTCTTTAGCGCGGGCGACAACGGCGTTGCCCGTTACCGTTTGGGCCTTGCTGTTATTTACGCTAGAGCTGCTGGAATTGTTGCGGTTGGAAGTAGTAGCTGCTGCTTCGTTGCCTGCGGTGCCATTTTCGGCTGCAGCTGCAGCTGTCTGCTGCTCGGCAGCTTCAGTTGCTGCCTGCTGCTGAGCTACCAGTTCAGCAGCTTCTGCAGAAAGGCTGTTGTAGGTGGACTGCATCTGAGCAGCGGTTGCCTCGGCGGCTTCAGCAACCTGCTTGGCCTCTTCGGCCTTGTCGGATGCTACCTGAGCCTGCTCCTGAGCTTCCTGCTTGGCAGTTTCGAGCTCGGCGCGGGCAGTCTTGGTTTCGTTTACCAGTTCAGCATCGTTGCTATTCAGGGTTTCGAGCAAGCTCCAGGTGGTGGCAAACTGCTCGAAGGAAGAAGCACCCAGGATTACATCAAGGAAGCTGGTATCGCCGGAGCGGTACATATCGCGGGCACGCTCGCCCAGACGCTGCTGGTCCTTTTCAATCTGAGCAGACTTTTCTTCAATCTGCTTCTGAGCTTCTTCAACCTTTGCCTCGGCATCGATCTGCTCCTGGTGAGCGTTTTCGTAGTTTGCCGTAGCGGTATCAAGCTCAGACTGGTACTGGTTCAGCTTCTGCAGCGCGGCGTCAGCTTCGGCCTGCTTGTCGGATGCAGGATCGGCGAATGCGTTGGCTGCAGGAATAGAAAGACCAACGGCCAAAATCGCAGCAAAAAGTGCGCTGAGCAGAGCCTTGGGCTTGGAAATGGTTGTGTTTTCAGTCATACGAAAGTGCCTCCTAGCGCTTTCTTTCCTGCGCTATTTACAAAATAGGTGCCGTTTACGCAGGAAATAAACTTAAGCCATGGTAACAAAGGCCACTTATGCAAAGCAAAAATATGTGAAGTAGCAATTCATAACGCCTGGTAAAAAGCTTGTTTGCCTGGTTGCAAGCAGGGCATTTGCACACCTTCCCTACATATAGCGGCTGCCCGCCCCAAGGCTGCGCCCTTTGCGGCCTAGCCAGAACACGCTATAAGGCCAGCCAGCAGTGCGCTACCCAGCAGCGGCAGCAAGCGCCCCACCCAACAGCGCAAGCAGTGCACCGCCCAACAGCGGCGGCATGCCGCCGACACAAAATGGCAGTACATCGTTTTAGAACGAGTTCATTTTTATTGAATAAACCACGCTAAAGTGCGTTATCCTAATAACAAGAAAACGGTTGACGAGGGGTTTGTGAAACCGTTTCACGCCAAAGGCACTAAGGGCTCTGCATTCGCTGGCCCGCTCATTAGCGCCATCTCATTTGGAGCGCTTCGGTTTCCCTGCGTCACTCGCCCAACCGCATAGTTCGTCCCCGTATGAGAGGTGAAATCATGGAAATCACCATCGCCGGCCGCAGGATGCCCGTTTCGGAGTCCCTGCGCTCCTACGCCGAAGAAAAAATCGGCAACTCTATGAAGGTTATGGATATCGACCCGCTTAACGCCGAGGTCGTTTTGCAGGTAGAAAAGAACCCTGCCAACCCCACCCCGTGCAAGTGCGAGGTAACCATGCGCGCACGCGGCCATGTTATCCGTGTAGAGGAAAACGAAGAGTCCATGTACGCTGCAATCGACGTTGCTGCTGCTAAGGTTCTTCGCCAGCTTCGCAAGTTCAAGACTCGCGTTATCGATAAGAAGATCTCTAGCGCTCCTGCTAAGCAGGCTGGCGGCGAGCTTGACCTTGACGGCCTGATGGAAGAACTTTCCCAGGACGATGAGGTAGTACGCGTAAAGGAACTGGTTCTGGAGCCCCTCACTGAAGAGGAAGCACTCATCCAGATCGACCTTTTGGGTCACGACTTCTTCGCTTTCATCGACCGCGACACCAACGCGGTAAACATCCTGTATCGCCGCAGCAACGGCGGTTATGGTTTGCTGAAGGCAACCGAGGAATAAAAACTCGGGCCCAGCCGGGTACTCCATCTTGCCACTCTGGCAACCTGGAGCACCAAACCAAACCTTAGCATTCAGCCGTCATGTCGGCAGCTAAGCCCAACAAAACGAAGAGCCGCTCACTCGAGCGGCTCTTCTTGCGTTCTGCGGAATTACGCAACTAATTAATCAATGGCGTCAGATGCGAAGCGACTCAGGAATGCCTTGGTGCGGTTATGCTGCGGGTTGTTGATAACCTCGCTTGCAGGACCTTCTTCTACAATCACGCCACCATCCATAAAGGCCACGCGGTCGGCTACGTCGCGCGCAAAGGCCATTTCGTGCGTAACGATAACCATGGTCATATGCTCTTCGGCCAGTTCGCGGATAACGCGCAGCACTTCCTGAGTAAGCTCAGGGTCGAGCGCCGAAGTAGGCTCATCGAAGAACAGCACATCCGGGTCAAGCGCCAAGGCACGCGCAATGGCAACGCGCTGCTGCTGGCCGCCAGAAAGGTCGCACGGAACCATGTCTTCCTTTTCGGCCAGGCCCATCTTGGCCAAAAGCTCACGGCCCTTGGCCAGCGCTTCTTCTTTCGGCCGCTTCTGTACGCTGATAAGCGCATCGGTAACGTTTTGCAGCACCGTGAAATGCGGGAACAGATTGAAATTCTGGAACACCAGGCCATAGCGCTTCTTTGCCTGGGCCAAAACATCTTTGCCGCCGTATACGGCCTTGCCGTCCTTATCGGTGGCTACGTTTAAATCACCATACGAAAGCGAACCCGAGTCCAATGTTTCAAGCAACGTCATGCAACGCAACAGCGTAGACTTGCCGCCACCCGAAGGGCCAATAATGGAAAGCACATCGCCCTGTTCAACCGTGAGCGAAATGTCTTTCAAAACTTCGTTGCTGCCAAACGCCTTGCGGGCGTGCTGCAGGTTAACAACCGGCTTTTCTGCCATGAGGTACCTCTTTTCTGCCCGCGGGCTAGTCGTGATAGTAGGAAAGCTTCTTTTCGGCGCGGCCCAAAATAAACTCGATGAGCAGGCAGAAGCCCCAGTAAATGAGCGCTGCCAGCGCATACGGGATCATGGAAACCTCAGAAGCGGAGATGGATTTGGCAACCGAGAACATTTCGGCCATACCCAAAACGAATGCCAACGAAGTGTCCTTGACCAGCGTGATTATTTCGTTGCCCATTGCCGGCAAAATTCGCTTGATAACCTGCGGCAATACGATTTTGAAGAACGTCTGGGAACGCGTATAGCCAAGCACCAGGGCAGCTTCGTACTGACCCTTGGGAATGCTCTGAATACCCGAGCGGTAAATTTCGGCAAAGTAGGCGGAATAGTTAAGGATGAAACCGATGGCACACGCAGCATACTTCCAGTCGGTGCCCATGTTCATGCCAAACAGGTAATACGGGCCAAACATAAAGGCCATAAGCTGCAGCATGAGCGGCGTGCCACGCAGCACCGAAATGTAGAGCTGAGCCACGAGCGAAAGCGGCTTGAATTTGCTCATGCGCGCCAAGGCAACAACAATGCCCAGCGGCAGCGAGCCCACAAGCGTTACCACGAAGATCCAAGCGGAAAGGCCCAGACCTTCCATCAGCGCGCTCAACATAACGCTAAGTTCCATACGTTCCTCCTATGCCGTTCCAGCGAACCTGCGCTAGAACGCAACAAAGGGCGGAGGTGTTCCTCCGCCCAATTAAAGGCCGCATGAGCAAGGCGGGCAGCACATTGCACCCACCCCGCGTAAGCAAGGCAGATTGCGCAGCAAGCGCCTGCCCTGCCCACACGGCCCTAAAGCTTCTTACTTAAGCACCCAGTTATCGGCGCTCATGCCGTAGCTTGCATACTTTTCGATAAGCTTGGCAACCGTGCCGTCGTTGTACATATCCTTCAGCGTGCTGGTTACCTTAGCGGCCAGAGCGTCATCGCCCTTCTTAAAGCCAACGGCGTAGTGCTCGCTGCTCAGCGCTTCGAGCTGAGTGTAAGCGTCGGGCTTGGCGGCAATCTGGTACTGAGCAATGGAAAGGTCACAAGCAACAGCGTCTACCATGCCCGATTCAAGCTGCATGAAGGCGTTGTTGTAATCGCTGATGGTTTGCAGGCTCTTGAAGGTATCGGCCAGAGCCTTCTGGTCGCCCTCCAAAACCTCAAGCGCGGCAGAGTCGGCCTGAGTTACTACGGTTTTGCCGGCAAGGTCGGAAAGGCTGCTAACGCCAGCACCCTTCTTAACCACGATTACCTGCTCGTTGAGCATGTAGGAATCGGAGAAGGTGTAGTTATCTTCGCGGCCTTCGCGAGTAAAGCCGTTCCAAATGCAGTTGATGGTGCCCTGGTTAAGCAGCGCGTCCTTGGCGTCCCAGTCGATAGCCTGCAGGTCGATTTCCCAACCGTTGCGGGAAGCTACTTCCTTGGCAAGGTCAATATCGAAGCCCGTGTATTCGTTGTTGGAATCAACGAAACCGTAGGGCGGGTAGCTGTTGTCAAAGCCCACTACCAGCTTGTTACCAGAGGGGTTTCCGTCCGTTGAGGCGGAGCTGGAATTGGAGCTAGAGCCGCAGCCGGCCAGCATGGCGGCGGTAAGACAGCATGCACAAGCAACTGCCAAGATGGACATGAGCTTCTTCATGAATACCTCGATTCGTATCCGCCGCAAGCCGGGGCGCCGCAGCGGGACTTTACTTAACTAAAGCAGGCTGCAGTATAGCACAGTAGAGTGGTGAAGCATGAAGGCGGGCGAGGCTTTCCTACTTCGAAACATAAGCCGCACGGCAGACGGCGGGCTGACGGGGTTAACTGGCCATTAAAGCGCAGTCATTGGCAGTACCCAGCGCGCACCAATGAAGTAGAATGGGCGCCATGGATACTGAAGTAAAAATTCGCATGGCTACGCCGGCCGACGCCGAGCAGTTGCTGAACATCTACACGCCCTACGTGCTTGAAACGGCCGTGACCTTTGAAATCGAGCCGCCCACGCTTGAAGATTTCACGGCGCGCATCGAGCGCACGCTGCAACGCTACCCCTATCTGGTGGCCGAAAAGCAAGGCGCCATCTTGGGCTATTGCTACGCCAATTCCTTCCGTCCGCGTGCCGCATATTCGCATTCGGCCGAAAGCTCCATTTATATTCGCAAAGATTTGCGCAGCCGTGGCCTGGGCCGTCGCCTGTACGAAGCTCTGGCAAAGCTGCTGGTTTTGCAAAACGTCTTTAACATGGAAGCCTGCATTGCGCATTGCGACCCGGCCGACGAATACGTGCCCGCAGCAAGCCGCCTGTTCCATACACGGCTGGGCTTTAGGCTGGTAGGCACCTTCAAGGGCTGCGCTTTGAAGTTTGGCCGCTGGTACGACATGATTTGGATGGAGCGCATTTTAGCTACGCGCAGCGCGCAGGAAACCATGCCCTTCCGTGCGCTGCCCGATGTGGACAAGGCCTACATCGAAGGCATTCTTAGCAACGCTTAATGCGAAGTTATAGGACAGTTAGTGTGTCTAAAAAAGGGGTGTTGACGCAGGCCAGCGCCCCTTTTTGATAGCCATTTTTCCTTTAGCGCGCTCGTGCTACGGCAAGCGCCAAAACCACCACGGCAAAAGCGCCCGAAAGGGCAAAGGCCGCCTGAAAGCCCACTAATGAAGCGCCCATGTTTGCGCCCGTGGTTACCAGCAGCATCATCAAAGCGGTTCCCATTGCGGCACAAGCCTGACGAACCGCCGTGCCAAACGAAGACCCGTCGCCCATGATTTCCTTCGGCAAATCGCTCATACCCCACGAAGTGAGCGGGCCAATAAGCCCCGAAACCCCCACGGCGCGGAAGCTCTGCATGACGATGATGAGCCAAAACGGCGTTGTAGCGTCTATGAAAGCCATCGAAACCGAGCCGATGGTAAGGCTTACCGCCGCCGTTACGATTACCGGGCGCGCGCCAATGCGGTCTACCAAGTACCCCGCAATAGGATTGATGAAAAAGGCCGCCACCGTACCAGGCAACAAAGCTTCGCCCGCCTGCAGAGCACTTCCGCCCCACAGGCCTTCTATAAACAGCGGCAGAATAAGCGTAATGCCCATATAGCAGGCAAACAGGGCGTTACCCGCCCAAAAGCTAGCGCGGAAACGCCACGAATCGAAAATGGCCAAATTGGTAAGCGGGTGCGAAGTACGGCGCTGCCTTCGCAGGTACAACACCAAAAACGCCACGCCAACCAACAACGGCGCCCAAACAATAGGGCTTTGCAGCGCGTAATTGGAGGCGTTGGTAAGGCCTGTTAGCAAGCCGCCAAAGCCCAGCGCCGAAAACAACAGTGAAGGCGCATCGAGCTTGGCGCCAGGTTCGGGCTGCTCGGTCTTCTTCACCAGAACAAACGCAGCCACAATAAGCACTGCGGTAGCCACAAACAGTGCAACAAAGAAGCTGCGCCAGCTGGTGAACCCTACCATCCAGCCACCAATGGTGGGGCCGATGTTGGGGGCAAAGCCCATGGCTATGCCGGTGATGCCCATTACCGTGGCTTGCCTGTTGGGCGGAAAGCGCGTCATAACGATGGTGATCATCATGGGCATGGCAATGCCTGCCGAAACCGCCTGCAGCACACGGCCCGCCATCAGTACGTAGAAGCTGGGCGCAAACGCATCGATTACGCTGCCCAAAAACAGCAGCACCAGCGAACCAAGCGTTAGCTGCTTCAGCTCAAAGCGACGCATAAGGAAGGTAACTGCAGGCACAGTTATGCCCAACACCAGCATATATAGGGTGGTTACCCATTGGGCCAGCGAAGCCTCTACGCCAAAGTCGGCCGCCATGCCCGAAAACATGGCGTTCAGCGCAGTTTGGGAAAGATTTCCAAAACACGAGCCAAAGATGACGATGGTTATGAGGATGATGGTTTGTTTCATGAACCCGATTATGCCACGCTGGCTGCCCTGTTCATGCGATACTTCTTTAAGAAAGCCCAGCCCTACCCCGAAAGGCGCCCATGACAAACGCTCCACAAAAGCACAGCACCAAAACCGTTGTTTTGAGCTGGGCGGCCGTTTTTGTTATGGCTGCTTTGATTTTTTGGATGTCGGCCAACACGGGCAATCAGGTAAACCATGGGCTGGGAATTATCTCGGCCATCAAGGGCGCACTGGCCAGTGCCGGCGCTGCGTTGTTTGGCCACGAAGTAGATGTTTCGCCCGTGGGGCATTTTACTGAATACCTAATATTTGGCGCCCTGCTGTTTAATGCCCTTCGGCTTCATCTGGGGGCGCATCGTGCCCTTACCGTAGTGCTTGCCGGCATTATTGCCAGCCTGTATGGCGCGACCGACGAACTGCACCAGGCCTTTGTGCCGGAAAGGAGTTGCGACCCTGCCGACTGGGCGGTAGACACCATTGCCGCCTTTGCAGGAGCAACCATCATGTTCATAGCCTTCAAACTAAAAAACTCCGCCGCAAATGAAAAGACCCGCTAAACAGCGGGTCTTTTCATCGTTCACACTCTTGTTCAAAAGCAAGAGGTCCGTTCGAGGAGCGAGCCTTCCAGCAGATTAAAGGACAAAGCAGTGATAGCGTCCCACATGAGCCCGAAGAAGACGCTATCGATGAAGAGGTGTAGAAGTTCTCCACCGGAAGTATCTCGCTTCCTCAAAGTTAACCGTAGTTAACTTAACAAGTAGCCAGAATTCTGTCAACAAGATTTCTGAAAAATTTGCAGACGGCCTTATTTTTATCGTTCGCCGCCCCATTTAAACCGCTCGCCCCCGTTTAACCCCAGGTGGGTACAAAAATGCCCAGCAAGGTTACTGCTGGGCATTAAATACGCAGGTTATTGGGGCTGTTGCTGCGCGCAACAAAGCAGCCGTCGCTGCACCCATGCCCGCCACCTAGCTGCGGCTTACATGGACTGGCAAATTGCCGCGCCAACAAAGCTTCGGCAAACAACCTGGGGCGCTGGCAGCGAAAGGGCCTCCTCGCGCAAGCAGGGCGCTACTTTACTGTGAGCACCGGCACTTCGACAGAGCGCAGAACGCCATAGCTTACGCTGCCAAGCATGCCACGAATGGCACCCAGGCCACGGCGGCCCATAACAACAAGGTCGCAGTCGCGTTCTTTGATGTAAGAAACAAGGCCATTTACCGGCGAAGGATCGGCCACGGTTTCCATAACCACGCGGTTTGCGGGCAGGCCTTCTACCACGCCGGCAAGCTCAGCTTCCATTTCTTTGGTAATGCCCAAAAGCGCGCTATCGAACTCCTGGGTGAAATCGCCCTTAGCGGCAAAACTGGAAGATGCGCCCGTAGAAGGATCGACCAAGGCAACAGAAGGGCTAACCGTCATGGGAACCACATTTACCACGTACACCGTGGCGCCTTCAGAATCCTTGGCGATGGAACAAGCCGTGGAAAGAGCGCTCTGAGCATGTTCAGAGCCGTCGTACGGAACAAGAATGCGTTGGTACTTCATAAGGAAACCCCTCTCGTATTCCCAAGCTGGCCTACCGCAAAGTGGCCGTTTGCTTGCTTAAGAACATTATCGCACGTGACGAGCAAAATTTTTTGAGAGCGTTTTGACTACGATTTTTTGCGGTAATAGGGCGTGCCTATAGATATAAAGAAATTAATAGGTTCACACCCGATGAATTCAGTGGGAAAATACTCTGTGACAGCGATTCCAAAAAGCCGCAAGCTTTTTGTCGCGTGCGTCGGTACGATACCCCTCTCGTGCCGGCGCTTTTTTATGTGGGGGAAACGAGCAGTAACGCCCCATTGCTAACGAGCGTGCTTGCCGTGCTTGGGAGCATGGCCCGATTGAACAACACCGGCAACATGGCCGGGCTGCTGCGCAGGGCGCGCATGGGAAGGTTGCGTGCTTACCGTATACGGGCGCGCATTTGGATCGGGCTGAGACTGAGTGGCTTGCTGCAAATGCTCGGCCACACGCTGAGCTCGAGTTTTGGGCTGCGATGCGGCAGCGCCTGTTTCGAAGGCGGGCGTTGCAGGCGCAGGCTGTTGAACCGTGGCACTTGGTTCGGAAGCGGGCGTTGCAGGCGCGGCGGCAGGGGCAACTGAATTGGGTTGCTGCGTCGCAAAATCGGTTGCCGCAGGGCGAACATCCGCTACAGGCGTAGCGTGCGCAGCTTCAGAACGTTGCGTTGGATATGGAGCAGATGCAACCTGCTGGGCTGGACGCTGAGCCACAGCAGACGCAGAAGACACTGCCGCCGGCGTTGCGGGCGGTATTGAAGCCGGCGCTGCAACTGCGCGCTGCTGCGAAGCGGCCGTTGCCACCTGGCGCTGCCGCAGCGGCGGAGCAGCAGGCGGTTGCATGCCGTAGAATTCCCACGCTTCAGCAAACAGCTCGTAGTCGTCGGGATTATGGGCTTCGCTGGCAATGTGCTCGACCAAACCGGCCTGCACCAGCTTTTTAGCTGTGCGGCTTTCGGCGTTCAAGAACCCGCCTTCAATGTTACGGGCCGAAATCTGCAGCTGGCACCCTGCATTAACAAAGCGACGCGCAATCTGAATATCGGCTTGCACTTCATGGCTGCGCTCAGGGTGAGCAATCACAACGCGAAAGCCCTTGTGCTGCAGCTGGTGCACCACATGCTCCCAGTCGATAGGCAGGGCGCCTTCAGGCAGCTCAAGAAGAAACTCACCAAAGGCATTGCCCAAGTTGGGCGCCGCATCCATGCCAAGGCTCTTTAGCTTGTGATACCCCACCTCAAAGCCCATGGTTAGCTGCGGGGCCCCAGGAATGGCGCTGGCCCGGTGCTTCAACTGCAAAAACGCCTGCCAGGCAGGCTCAAACTGGAATCGAGAATCATGGCAATGCGGCGTGCACACAATGGAGGTTACGCCGGCATTCATTGCGGCAGAAAGCATCATGAGCGACCCCGACATGGTGCGGGGGCCGTTGTCCAAACCGGGAAGAATATGGCTGTGAACATCGCGCATGCTGGGCGCGGCCTTTCTGCCTGCGCATATTGCCGGAACAAGCCCTGCAAAATGCGCGCTTACTTGCTATAGGCATTATACGCACTTGGCTGCTGACGTGCGAAAAGAAGCTGACCTGTTAGGCAGAAGCGGGGTATGGCTGATGCGCCACCAAAAAGAAGTGGCGCCAGATGCAAGCGCTACCTGGCAGAGGCAGAGTCGGCGCCAGAAATACCCACGGTGCGATGCGCCAAGTTGGCAGAAAACGCGCACTTGACCGCCGAACGGCGCTTTTGGCTAACCGGAATACTTGAATTGTCCAACATGAGCAGGTTTTCTTTACGCAAAGAACGAACGTAGCTCATGTTCACCAAAAAGCTTTTATGGCACTGCACAAACAGCGGGTCGAGCAGTTCTTGCAACGAAGACAAGGAAGCATACGCCTCCACCACGCCCCTGTTGTAATCGTGGATGCGGATCTTGCGCTTGTCGGATTCGATATAGCCAATTCGGCTAGGAAGAATCTGCACCAAATCGCCCTTGCTACGCACCAAAATGGGGCGGTTGGCCAGCGAATACGACTTTGCCAAAGCGCGTCGCAAAGCTTCTTCAAGCTGCACCGAGGTAATGGGCTTGGGAAGAGCTGCAACATGGCAGGTTTCGTAAAGACCCGGCAGTTCGTTCAAGCCAGAAACCAGATAAATTACCTGCAGCCCTGTGCCCCACATGTCTTGCAAGCCGTTAACAAAACTAACGCCAGCACCCGCTCGGCCATCAAGAGTGGCAGAGACCACCAGGGCATCGTAAGGAAATGGGGCAACGGAAGAAGAGCCAGCCTTTTCAAAGGCTGCGTTAAAGTCGTGCATTGCATCGCGGCATTCCTGAACAGTGGCAAAGCACTCCACTTCGATGGGCGCTTCGCCCTCAATTGCGCGTGCGGCTGCCTGCACGTTTTTCAACGATGCGGTTTCGTTATCTAATACGGCAATGCGGCACATGAGCCTACAACCTTTCCGCTAACGCAAAGCGCGAGCAAAATGGAAGAGTCGTCGGGGTAGACGAGTAGGCGCTTCTTCCTTCAAACGGGTAAGTGAAAGGCATTGTAACAGGTTCACGGCTTGATTATTTGCTCAAAAATGGCGAATGACCTGGGGTTACTTAGGAGCCGAAGTGGCTTTTGGCGCAAAAAGTTAGCCGTTCATTACATTGGAGGGAGCGGACAAATTTTACCCAGATGGGTATTAAGTGCTTATTCAGTTTCTCTATAACACCAGAACAAAACCTACTGGCCTGGCAAAATAAGGCTGCACCCCCCCCCCCCCAGAACAAAACCTACTGGCCTGGCAAAATAAGGCTGCACCCCCCCCCGAAAACCCCGAACGGGCCCGCCAGCCAAATCAAACCAAAAATTTGTCAGAGCAATTGCCTATACCTGGCTATTAATTGCCACTCACCCGTGGAACTGGCCCTTTAACCTGCTTGCAATCGGAAACGCTAATACGCCACGGCCACCGCGGCCGTTTTAAGGAGACCCCATGCCTATCCGAATCCCCGACGCACTGCCGGCAACCGACATATTGGAAAGCGAAAACATCTTCGTGCACCAGAGCACGCCTTACGACCTCTCCAAAGTAGGCCGCCGACACTAGCCCCTGCCCACCAGAGCGTCTACGCACACCGCCGCCCCGTGGTAATCGTGCGTCATCGACGCCATCCCTGAACGTGCCGCAATCCGGCGCCCGGGCCACCCACAAAAGGCACAACCTCGGCGCGAAGAGGCGCCTATGGCTACGAGGGACACTCTGAACACCATTCCTGTCAGATTTGCGAAAGCAAATCTTCTTCAAATGCTTGAAGCAATGCAGCGCATGAAAAAGGGGGATTCCAAAGGAATCCCCCTTTTGAACAGCGGAATGGGTGTCCTGAGTAGCTATAGGCGCCTCTTCGCGCCAGCCAATTAATCCTGAACGCGGATGACCGAAGGGAAGCCGCCGGTTACAACACCTTCCAAAGCAAGGATGTCGTCGATGGCCTGACGAACATTGCGCTCCGTAGCGGTGTGCGTAACGAACACCAAATCCACGTCATCGCGCGCCGCATTGCCGCGCTGGGTAACCGTCTTAACCGAAACGTCGTACTTAGCGAAGATATCGGCAGCAGCAGCCAAAACGCCGCTGCGGTCGGCCACAACAAAGCGAATGTAGTACTTGGTTTCCAAGTCTTCGATGGCATGCAAAGGCAAGTTGTCGGTGCAGGTGCAGCCAACAACGGGCTTAATGCCCATCTGCAAGTGGCGGGCAACCTCCAAAACATCGCCCATAACAGCACTTGCAGCCGGGCCAGCGCCGGCACCTTCGCCAAAGAACATGCTTTCACCTGCGGCGTCGCCCACGGTATAAATTGCGTTATACACGCCGTTAACCGTTGCCAGCTGGTGCGTTTCGGGAATCATGGTGGGGTGCACGCGAACGTCTACACCTTCTGGCGTGCGATACGCATGAGCCAAAAGCTTTACGGCATAGCCCGATTCGTGAGCCATCATAAGGTCAACCGGCGAAATACGGCGGATGCCTTCGGCGTAAACCTGATCCATCGTTACGCGGGAATTAAATGCGATAGAAGCCAAGATGGCAATTTTGGCAGCAGCATCCAGGCCGTCAACATCGGCCGTGGGGTCGGCTTCGGCATAGCCCTTTTCCTGGGCTTCGGCCAAAACATCTTCGTAACCCATGCCATCTTCGTCCATACGAGTAAGCATGTAGTTGGTGGTGCCGTTAACGATGCCCATAATGGAATCGATGCGATTGGCAATAAGGGAATGCTTCAGCGGCCCAATAATGGGAATTGCACCGCCTACGCTGGCTTCAAAGGCGATTTCGGCTTCGTTTACCTCGGCCAAATGCATAATCTCTTCGCCGGCAGAAGCCATGAGCGCCTTGTTGGCAGTAACCACGCTCTTGCCGTTGGCCAGCGCGCCTTCAATAACTTCTTTGGCAATACCAGTGCCGCCGATAAGCTCAACTACCAGCTGAACCTCGGGGTCGTTGATCACGTCGTGGAAGTCGGTGGTGAAAATGCCCTCCAGGCCATGAGCCTTGGCCACATCGGGGCGGCGGGAGCACACGCGCACCAGTTCCAGCTCAACGCCAAAATGACGCTTGAAGTCTTCTTTGTGGTTAGCCAAAATGTCCAGGCAACCGCCACCAACGGTACCCGTACCAACCAAACCAACTTTCACGGTCATGCGCATTCCTTCCTTCGGAACAGGCGCCAACGCGCCCGCGCTTATTTATTCCGTTCATTGTATAAGCAAAGCGCCCTTCCCAAGCCAACAGAAAAGGAAGGGCGCTCAGAATTCACGGGACTGGCAAGCGCTCGGCTTTAGCATGGCCCCAATCAGGCCATAACGCCACAGCCGCCAACGCTGCCTACCGGCAAGCAGGCGCTAGTCTACGTCGCAGCTCATAAGGTCGGCGTAGGTTTCGCGGCGGCTTACCAAGCGAGCCTGGCCATCCTTTACGAATACCACGCCAGGGCGAGGCTGGCCGTTGTAGCGGCTGCTCATGGAATGGCAGTAGGCGCCGGTGCCAAACATGCACACGATATCGCCCAGCTCAGGGTCTTGGATAGAAGCGTTGGCTGCAACCGCATCGCCCGATTCGCAATGCTTGCCCACCAGGGTAACCACCTTGGTGCGCGGCTCAGCGGCACGGTTGGCAATAACCGGCTCGTAGTCGGCGCCGTACAGGGCAGTACGCACGTTGTCGGACATGCCGCCATCGATGGCAACAATATTGCGAATGCCCGGCAGCGTCTTCAAAATGCCCACGGTATACAGGGTTACGCCCGGAGTTGCGGCAATGGAACGGCCCGGCTCTACGGCAATGCGCGGCTCAGCCACACCGTATTCGGCACACAGCTCCTTAACCGCAGTGCAGGTAAGCTTGGCAAACGATTCGATGGTGGGCGGCTCTTCTTCAGCAACATAGGCAATACCCAGGCCACCGCCCAGGTCTAGGCCCTCAATTTCGTAGCCGTATTCGTCGTTGATGCGCTTGATAAACTGCACCATAACCTCAATGGCCTCGCGGAAGGAATGCAGGGCAAAAATCTGCGAGCCAATATGGCAGTGCAGGCCGGTAAGGCGCACGCCAGGGGTTTCGATGGCGTTTTTAACGCAGGTGAAGGCAAAGTCTTCGCGCATGGTAAAGCCAAACTTGGAGTCCTCGCAGCCAGTGCGGATGAATTCGTGCGTGTCGGCTTCAACGCCAGGAGTGATGCGCATATAAATGTCCTGCACAACGCCCAATTCCTGGGCAATCTTAGAAATGCGACCCAGCTCGATGCGCGAGTCGATTACGATGCAGCCCACGCCGGCCTCAATAGCCTCGCGCAGCTCCTGCGGGGTTTTGTTGTTGCCGTGCACAATGATGCGCTTGGCCGGGAAACCAGCAGCCAATGCCAAGGCCAGCTCGCCGCCACCCGAAACATCCAAGCACATGCCGTGCTCGTTTGCCAGGCGCACGATTGCGCGGTTCTGGAATGCCTTCGAAGCGTAAGCCACCTGGGCCTTTTCGCCATAGTACTTCTTGAACGACTGCACGTATTCGTCCATACGTGCCTCCAGGTCGGCCTGGTCAAACACATACAGGGCGGTGCCGAATTCTTTGGCAACTTCAACCATGTCGCAGCCGCCAATGTAGAGGTGGTTGTCTTTTACTTCAGCGGTAAGGGGCAAAACCTTGCCCAGTTCCATGGTGGTGCGGCCATCGGCCTTCTTGTTCAGGTCGGATGCAGGCAGAGACATAATGCTCACTTTCTTTTGCGCGAAGTTCGGGGGCGCGCGCAGCGCGTTTGTTCGCTCGTTATAATACCGTGCGAGCAAATAAACTAACAATGTTTCTTTTCCAGCGGGTTACGCCCGCCAGGCAGGAGGCGCCCGTGCTGCGCATAACCATATTCGCCGTTGGCAAGCTCAAAGAGCAATTCTGGAAGGATGCCGTGGCCGAATACCTAAAGCGCCTTAGCGCCTATGCCAAGGTTGAAGTGCGTGAATTACCCGATTCCACGCCCGAAAAAGAAGCCGCTGCCTTGCTTTCCGCCCTGCCCGAGCGCGGCCCCATTCTGCTTATGGATATTCGCGGCAAAGAAACTTCCAGCGAAGGTTTGGCCAAAAAGATCGATGACTACGCGCTAAACAGCGACTCGCACATTTCGTTCATCATTGGCGGAAGCGACGGCGTTACGCGCGAAGTGCGCCAGCGCGCCACCGAGCGCATAAGCTTTGGCCCCATCACCATGCCCCACAACCTGGCGCGCGTGGTGCTGGTAGAACAGATTTACCGAGCTTTCAAGATCATCCGCCACGAGCCTTATCACAAGTAAGCGAACAGGCTCCGTCCGCTTTGGGGCGCGGTGCCACGCGAAGGCCTATAAAGAACCACGTTTTTCTTCAAAATTGCGCCAACGCGTAGCCCCAGGTATTCGAGCAGCAATGCAGGGATACGACGAACCATGCGTCGAATCATTTCGCTGCGCGCCAACTAAATGAATTCCAATTTCGAAGAAAAACGAAGCAGGGTTCACTCAGGCCCGAGCATGGCACCGCGTCCAAACAACTGCAGTGCTGCACGAGGAGCTGAGCAACCCTACAGGCCGTACTGCTTCTGCAGGCGATCCAAGGTGCCGTCTTCGTCCATAGCCTCCAGGATGGCATTAATGGCCTCTGTGAGCGGACGGTTTTCTTTGCTTACGGCGATACTGCACTTTTCGCCCGTAGCCACCGTTTCAAGCACCGAATAGCCCGTGTAACCATTTGCCATGAAATAGCGCGCAACGGGCTCGCTGGCCACAATGGCCGAAACGCTGCCCTGCTCCATGGCATCGAAGCATGCCTTCACATCGGCGCACGGCAAAATACGCTTGCTTATGTTGCTCGTGGTGTAGTCGTATCCGGTAGTGCTGCGTTCAGCCGCCACATTTTTTTCCTTGAGTTCACTTACGCTGTCGAAGGCACCCTTCTTGCACACCACCGCCAAATCGGAAATGTAATACGGGCTGGTGAAGTCTACCTTTTCGGAACGTTCGGCGTTAATCGCAATGGCCGAAATGCCCACATCGTACTTGCCTTTGGAAACATCGCCCACAATCTGCGAAAAGGGAACGTTTACCACATTGCATTCCAGGCCTAGGCGCGCAGCAACTTCCTGCGCCACAGCCACATCGTAGCCAACTGCATTGCCCTGCTCGTCGTACTGTTCAAACGGCGGGAACCCAACCGAAGTGGCAACCGTAAGCTTGCCGCCTTCCACCAGCGTGTAGGTTTTAGCAGCGGTGTTTTGCGCTTGGATATGGGAGGCAACCAAATACGCAGGCACTGCGGCCAAAACCGCAATTACCAGTATGAAAAGCAAAATGCGCTTTCGCATTGGGCCCTCCCCTCTTACGCACTGTATAGCTTACGCCCTCTTGGCCGATACGCCAGGCGCTATTCCTTCACCATATCGTCGGCCGATTCCAGCTTAAGATCGCCCTCTTTGATCCAGCCGATCTTGCGAAGAGCCAGACCGAATGCCCAGGCAAGCACCGCAGGCAAGACAAAGCAGATAAGCACCAGGCCCGCCCAGTCCATAGCGGTGATGCTGGCCATGGCGCCCGATGCCACATCGGCAACCCAGCCGGTGTACACGCCAATGGGGCCAACCAAACCGCACGTGCCCATACCCGAAGAAATAGCAGGGCCGTTCATCTTAAGCTGGAACACGCAGGTGGCAATGGGGCCGGTAATCATGGAAGCCAGCGTGGGCGGAATCCAAATGCGCGGGTTGCGCACAATGTTGCCCATCTGCAGCATCGAAGTGCCAAGGCCCTGCGAAATAAGGCCGCCCCAACGGTTTTCGCGGAAACTCATAATGGCAAAACCCACCATCTGCGCACAGCAGCCAGCAACCGCCGCGCCACCAGCCAGGCCAGTAAGGCTCAGCGCCGCGCAGATTGCCGCCGAAGAAATTGGCAGCGTAAGGGCAATGCCCACCAAGGCCGAAACCAAGATGCCCATGAAGAAGGGCTGCAGTTCGGTGGCCCACATAATAAGCGAGCCCACGGCTGTGGCGCCTGCGCCAATGCCTGGCGCCCACCACATGGAAAGCAACACGCCCACCAGGATGGTTACCGAAGGAGTAACCAGGATGTCGATCTTCGTTTCGCCCGCAACCAGCTTGCCGCATTCGCTGGCAATAATGGCTACCACCAACACCGCCAACGGGCCGCCTGCGCCACCTAGGCTGTTGGCTGCAGAGCCTACCGCCACCAGCGAAAACAGCACTAGCGAAGGGGCCTTAAGCGCAAAGCCGATAGATACGGCCATTGCCGGGCCTGCGGCTGCTTTGGCAAAGTCGCCTACAGATACCAGCGCTTCGATGCCAGCCTGCTGGCCAATGGTGGAAAGAATGGTACCCATAAGCAGCGAGGCAAACAGGCCTTGCGCCATGGCACTGAGTGCATCGATAAGGTAGCGCTGGACCGAAATTTCTACGTTTTTACGTTTTGCGAATGCGAAGATGGATCCCATTTCAGGAGCCGCTTCCTTTCATGGTGGGGAGTTAACGGGGGGTGGGCAAAGGGCGCAGGCTGCTTGCTTTTTTGGCAGCCTCTTCGGCACCAAGCACATTGGCGCCAGCCAGCAGGCCTTACTTCTTTGCGGCCTCTTCGGCGTCCAGCACATCGAACGCGCACTGATAGCCGCCGGTGCCGTAGTTCAACGCCTTCGAAACGCGTGCAATGGTGGTGGCCGAAGCGCCCGTGGCCTTTTCGATAACCGCATAGCTGCTGCCATCGCGCAGCATACGGGCCACATCCAAGCGCTGGGAAGTGTCTTTGATTTCGCGCACGGTAAACAAATCTTCCAACAGCGCAAAAATCTTGTCTGGCTCGGTAATGCCCGCAAGCACCTTCAACAGGCCTTCCACTTCTTTGGTTCTAAGATCTGCCATGCGCTACCCCTTCACTGTTGCGCTTGCGCCGGCACGTGCGCCGGCTGTTGGTGTTGCTTGCGCACGTGGCGCAATGCAGCCTTTAGAAAACGAGCCGCACCCCGTATGCCCAAGGTGCGGCTCGGAATTAATATCGCAGGCCAGAGCCTACTTGATGCGAGTGATCCAATCTTCGTACTCGGGAACCTTGCCGTAGGCAACGTCGAAGTAGCGCTTCTGCAGCTGCTCGGTAACAGGGCCCATGCCGCCAATCTTGCGGTCGTCAACGCTGGCTACCGGGGTGAGCTCTGCAGCAGAGCCGGTAAGGAACATTTCATCGGCAATGTAGAGGTCGGAGCGGGTAAGCGATTCCTCGATTGCAGGAATATCCATATCGCAGCACAGGTTAAGGATGGTGTCGCGGGTGATGCCTTCAAGCAGGCCGTCGGACAGCGGCGGGGTGGAAACAATGCCGTTGCGAACAACAAACAGGTTTTCGCCCGTGCCTTCGCATACATAGCCCTGCTCGTTGAGCATTACAGCTTCTGCGTAACCATGGCTCTTAGCTTCAAGCTTGGCCAGAATGGAGTTCATGTAAGAAGCAGAAGACTTAACTGCCGGCGGGATAGCGTTGAAGGAACGCTGGCGCCAAGAAGAAACGCCCATGGCAATGCCGTTGCGCAGAGCATCTTCGCCCATGTATGCGCCCCAAGGCCATACAGCGATAATCACGTCAACAGGGGCGCCCGTGGGGTCAACGCCCATCTGGCCGTAGCCGTAATAAGCCAACGGACGGATGTAGCAAGACTTGATGTTGTTCTTCTTGATGATGTCTACCGTAGCGTCGCACAGCTCATCTACCGTGTAAGGCAGGTCGATCATGGCGATCTGAGCGCTGCGGTGCAAACGCTCCATATGGTCGCGCAGGCGGAAGATTACCGATTCGCCAGCTTCTTCGTTGTAGTAGCAGCGGATGCCTTCGAACACGCCGGAGCCATAGTGAAGTGCATGGGTAAGAACGTGCGTGGTTGCCTGTTCCCACGGCACTGCTTCGCCGTTCTTCCAGATGTAATCCACGGGTGTTACGTCTGCCATTGCAATTCCTTTCACGTTTAAATTCGGGGTTCCGGCCGGGCTGGGCATGCGCTTTGGGGGCGCCCTATGCTCGGGGGGAATTTTTCAAGTGCTTATTTTACTCCAATGCAGTGGAGTGGTGCAGTTCATCACGAAAATGAAGCAACTGGCAAGCAGGGCTCCGTAAACGGTTGCCGCATGCGAAAAACCATAGAGCCAAAGGCAACGGAAACGGAGCTGGAAGACTAACCAAGGCAAAAGACCAAAGGAGCGCAAGCCCCCCTGGTGCCCGCAGGCATCGCCATAAAGCAGCGTGCGACACGCAGCGCTACGTGCGACGCGCAGCACCACCAGGCACCTTACGAAGCTGCAACCCTTTCGGCTTCTTCGCGAACAGCAGAAGCTTCCGAAATGGAGCGCTTCACGGCAGCTTCGCTTACCGTTTTGGTGCTTACAGAATGCGCCTCTTCGCGCTTTGCCAATGCGCCTTCGGCGGCGCCGGCTACTGCCCTTTCGCTTTCTTCCAGCTGATGCCTGCGATTGTTGGCAGCTTCTTCAACATCGCTGGTTTCTACTGCGCGCATCAAAATTTGCATGCGGCGCTCAACGTCTTCGATGATGGCGCTGCAGTCTTTCAGCTCATCGAACATATCAATGCCCTCAAGCTTTACGTCCTGCTTGTACTTGAGCGCGTGCTCGAGCGACGCCCAAAAATCCATAGCAATGGTGCGCAGCTGAATTTCAACCGGCACGTACTGCTTGCGATCAAGGAAATACACCGGCACCTTAACGATGATGTGCAGACTGCGATACCCGTTGGGCTTTGGGTTGGTGATGTAGTCTTTAACCTTCACTATTTGAAGGTCGTCCTGCAGCGAAAGCACCTTCACCAGCGCTTTTACATCGTCAATGTACGAAACTATTACGCGCATACCAGCAATGTCCAAGATGTTTTCTTCCATAGACCGCACTGTTATGGGCACACCATAGCGCTGCAGCTTTTTATACACGCTTTGCGGCGCCTTTATACGCGATTCAATGTGGTGAATAGGATTGCGGCTTAGGCGATATTCCAAGTCGGCATCCAAAATTTCGAAGCGAGTTTGCATTTCGCGGACGGCCGCTTCGTATTTTTTGAACAAAGGCTGGCTTGCCATTTCAAACAGGCGATACTGCTCGGTAACCTTGTTCACAATTTGCGCGTCAGACGCTGTTGCGCTCGACATAAGTAAACAACCCCTTGTGGTTTAGGAACATATAAGCCGGCACGCTACCGGCGCCCGGCTGCAGCCACGCTCCGCAAGGGCGCGCAGCCGTGCATATCTTTCGGCCCAACTATACGCAAATCCCGTACGGAGGATTCGCTTTCCACGAGAGATTCACCCCACGTGTAGAGCAAATTACGCTTCCGTTACAAAAGGAAGCTACACAGGGAGAAATTAACCCTACATACGACCCCAGGAGCAAATACGCCGTCCCTTGGCGGCGCAAATAAAGGGCTTTGGGCAAGCGCCAGCAGAACAGCGAACCTGCCCCGGCGTGCTTACCCGAGCGAAAAAAGAAACGCCACCCGAAGGCGGCGTTTCCAAAACTCTGCTTCGCTTTTGGCTTATGCGTAGAACAGAATGTCGTTGTAGGTGGGAACCGGCCAGTAGTCGCGCTCAACAACGCATTCCAGAGCATCGATTTCGGCACGCAGAGCCTCCATGGCAGGGATTACGGTGTTGGCGTAAGCATTTGCCTGCTCCTGCGCATCTTCGATCTTCTCGGTTTCGTCATGGGCTTTAATAAGCTCGCGAACAGCCTTGGCAGCAGCATTGGTGCCGTCGACGATAACCTGCAACACCTTTTCGGTTTCAGACATATCGGCGTTGGGCATTGCCGCCTTAACCGTGGCAATGTTGCTTGCCAGGTCGGCCATGTAGTCGTTGATGGCGGGCAGGTAGGTGCGGCGTGCCATGCGAATCATGGTGCGGGCTTCGATGTTGAGCAGCTTGTTGTACTTTTCGAGCTTTACCTCGTAGCGGCTGCGAACCTCGGGCTCGGTGAGCACGTTGAACTCATTGAACAGATCGAGCGACTTCTGGGCAACGAAGCAAGGCAGAGCCTCTGCGGTGTTGCGGTTGTTGGCCAGGCCGCGAGATTCGGCTTCCTTCTCCCATTCGTCGGAGTAGCCGTTGCCGTTGAAGATGATGCGCTGGTGGTCGGTGAGCGTCTGCTTGATGTAGGCGATTGCAGCCTTTTCAAACTCGGCGCCTTCCTTGCCCTGCAGTGCATCGGCAAAGCCCTTCAGGCTCTTTGCCATTGCGGTGTTCAAGATCATGTTGCAGTCGGAAAGGTTTACTGCAGAACCCGGCATGCGGAACTCGAACTTGTTGCCCGTGAATGCAAAGGGGCTGGTGCGGTTGCGGTCGGTGTTGTCCTTCATGAACTTCGGCAGAACAGCTACGCCCAAGTCCATTGCAATGCCCTCGGCGGAATGGTATTCGTCGCCAGAGATAAGAGCATCTACGATAGCGCCCAGCTCGGAGCCCAAGAAGATGGAGATGATGGCCGGAGGTGCCTCGTTGGCGCCCAGACGATGGTCGTTGCCAGCGCTGGCTACCGACATGCGCAGCAGCTCTTGGTATTCGTCTACCGATTCAACAACGCAAGCCAGGAACACCAGGAAGCGCAGGTTTTCCATGGGGTCGTCGCCGGGGTCGAGCAGGTTTACCTTGCCGTAGGAAAGCGACCAGTTGTTGTGCTTGCCCGAGCCGTTGATACCTTCAAAGGGCTTTTCATGCTGCAGGCAAACCAGGCCGTGATGGGATGCGTTCAGACGCATCTTTTCCATGGTGAGCAGGTTTTCATCGATTGCACGGTTGGAGTTGGTGAACAGAGGTGCCAGCTCGTGCTGAGCAGGAGCAACCTCGTTGTGCTTGGTTTTAGCAGAAACGCCCAGCGCCCACAGGTCACTGTCGACTTCCTTCATGAATTCGTTAACAGTGGGGCGAATGGCGCCAAAGTAGTGCTCTTCAAGCTCCTGGCCCTTAAGCGGTGCAGCGCCAAACAGCGTGCGGCCGGTTACTACCAGGTCTTGGCGGGCAACGTAGTCCTTTTCAGAAATAAGGAAGTACTCCTGCTCGGCGCCAACGGTGGAAACGACGCGCTGGCCGTCTTCGCCGAAGAACTTCAAAACGCGCTGAGCCTGTTCGTTAACAGCGCTCATAGAACGAAGCAGCGGGGTCTTCTTGTCAAGCGCTTCACCAGTGTAGGAGCAGAATGCGGTGGGGATGCACAGCACTTCGTCCTTGATGAATGCATAGCTGGTGGGGTCCCATGCGGTGTAGCCGCGAGCTTCAAAGGTTGCGCGCAGGCCGCCAGAGGGGAAGCTAGATGCGTCGGGCTCGCCCTGAATGAGCTCCTTGCCCGAGAACGTCATGATTGCGGTGCCGTCGCCTACCGGATCAAGGAAGCTGTCGTGCTTTTCGGAAGTGATGCCGGAAAGGGGCTGGAACCAATGGGTGTAATGGGTTGCACCGTGCTCGATGGCCCATTCCTTCATGGCGTGAGCCACAACGTTTGCCACCTCGATGTCGAGCGGCTTGCCTTCCTTGATGGTCTTGGAAAGGCTCTTGTACGTTGCGGAAGGAAGGCGTTCCTTCATCACATGCTCATTGAACACCATGGATCCGTAGATATCAGATACGTGGGCCATCTTCTCTCCTTCAGGTTTATGCCGCCTTGGCGGCCTTGATGAAACGAGCGGTTAGCTTTGGTTAATTGTGCCACAACTGTGCTCGCCTTTTACGGTACGTCTTAACCCTAGTAAGCGTTTGTTTCGAATTGTTTTCAGCAGCGCAACGCCTTTGTTTCTGTTCGCCTTTGTTTCTGTTAAACCGCTCCGGGGATAAAGTCGCTTAAAGCCCGGGTGTTGGGCCCCTGAAAATAAAAAAGCCCGGCGCTGGGCCGGGCCAGAAATTACTTTGCGCAAACCAAGCGGTTGCCCACTTTAGCCAAACGCTACCGAAGTATGCACAGGCACAGGAGCTGCAGCCGCGCCGCTGAGCGCCTGGATTGCCGAATCCATGCAACCAGAATTAATGAACAGCACCAGGAAGAACATGTTGATGGCAAAGCCTGCCCAGGTTGCCCATTCGGCCTGCTTGCGCGTGCCCTGCGTAAGGCTGCCCTGGAATACCAGCGCTCCTACCATGCCAAAAATGCCGCCGAACAGGCCCAGCAAAAACCAACGAACCTTGCGGGCGAAGGGAAGAACCTCTGCCTCAACTGCTGCAGGCGGCATGGGAGCTGCCTGGGTATTCTGCACGCCTTCGCCTGCAGAAGAAAGCTTTACGTTGGTGTTGGTGTTCTGGTTAAGCGACATTGCGATTCCTCCAAACCATATGCCAAACGTTCAATAAGTTGTTCGGGCGACCCCTCAGACGCTGCGAACTGAACGTGTTTTGAACATGTTTTAGAACGTGTTCTATATTAACCAAGCAAGCGAGGAAATCTATATGCACTCATAAAATCTATAAAGTCCTGCACAACTTTGGGCTGGCGGCCTTCATCGCGGCTTACCACATACGTTTTATGAAAGTCGACCGGAGCTTCGCGCACGGGGATGCACACCACGTCGTCGAACGCGTTGATCATGAGCGAATAGCAGAACAGCGCCACCTTCGCTTCATTTGCGGCCACCAGCGAAGAAAGCGTGATTTCATCGTCGTAGCCAAATTCAACGGTAAGGTCATAGCCTTCAATAAGCTTGGCAACTTCGGTGTGCACCGGCGACCCAACGTTGTACGAAACAACCTCCAGCCCCTTTAAGTCGGCCAGCGAAACTTCCTTCTTCTTGGCCAAAGGATGCTTGCGGTTTACACCCAACACCAAAGGCTGGCTCCAGCACAAGTTATAGCGAAGGTCGGTTGCATCATCGATGCGGCTGGCAAAGGCAACGTCTAACTGCCCGGTGCGCAGGCGGCGCAAAAGCTCGCGCGAATACGCCTGGGTAACAGTAATGTGAGGCTCGTAGGGGCTGTCCTTGCGAAACTCAACAAGCGCCTGCGACCAGAATTTGCCCTGCATAGCGTGAATGGTGCCCAAATTGATGGTGGCGTTTTCGGTACCCAGCGACTCTTCGGCCAGCGTACGGGCGCGATCCAGGCTGCGCAGCGCGCCGGTAACGCAGTCGGAAATATCGCGGCCAATTTCGGTGAGCTCTACCGTGGAGCGATTGCGCGAAAACAGCTGCACGCCCCATTCGTCTTCCAAACGCTTGATGGCAAGCGAAAGTGTAGGCTGCGAAATGTTTAGGTCTTTCGAAGCGCGGGTGTAATTAAGAACTTCAGCCAAATGCTCGAAGTATCGAAGATCCTCAACTCTCATCTGTTCCCCTCTCTTAGACGAGATATTAATGATAATAATAACGCAAAACCCCACGTAAAACACGGCGAACGTGTTCATTTTTACATTTGGAAACAACCCTTTTCCCATCAGGGCAAAACGCGCCGCCGCCAAAGCTGCCTAGTGCACCCGCGCCCGCCAGTGCACAGGTTTGGCAATGGCGCGCCGCAGTAGCGAAGATCAGCCCTGATGGCGAAAACGGCTCTGCGCCTGGGAAGCCAGGCTTGATTGGGCCAGACGCACGCCCTACCCCAGCCATAGCCAACACACATCAAAGGGTCTGGCGCACTCGAGCCCACCAGTGCACAGGTTTGGCAATGGCGCACCGCAACAAAACAAATGCAGAAAACAAAGAGGCGGCACAAAGGCCGCCTTTAAAGAACGATGGCCACGCTCCCCAGCACGGCCATCTTTGTTTGTGGCGAGCCTCGATCCCCATTGAGACTTCGCCGCCTTTGGGCACGCCCCCCAGCATGCTTCAAAGGCATTAGCTGCGTTCTTGCCTCCCCAGGTAAGAACCGCAACCTGATGACTTCATTATGCACTTTCGTTACATTCTGTGCTTATAAGGTTATCTCGATTCCTTGCCTTGTTATTAAGTTTCTTAATGTGAAAGGGTGTGAACGTGTTTAACTGTAATAACTGAAAGCGAATAACGGTTAAATCCCACTTATTCAATTAAGAAACTTAATATGTTTTACGAATACCAATATAGCGGCATAAGCGGGCGCAAACAGACCGGGGCGATCGAGCTAGGCGGCTCTTTCCGCAAACTGCCAAATAACAGCGTGCGCAAGCTAGGCGGCTTCTTCCCTTAAGCTATCACCATGAAATTACGCGGCTAGCCGCTTCTCCCTTTAAGCTGCCGCCATGAAAGTACGGGCAGGCTAGGTGCTTTTCCTGCAAGCTGCCGCCACTGCGAAACATCTGGGCTAGGAAGCTTCTTCCTGCAAATCGCCATCGCCCGGATGTTTGGCCAGCACAAACACCGTGGCCATAATGAACACAAAGCCCAGAATGTCTATCCAGGTAAAGGTAGTGCCCAGCCACAGCACGGCAAATAGCGTCGCCGAAACCGTTTCGATGCTGGAAATAAGGCCGCTTTTGGCCGCGCCAATGTCTTTAATTGCCTGGAAGAACAAGGTAAAGCCCACGATGGTGCCAAAAAACACCAGGCCCACCAGCAGCATGGCCCAACCCTGGGCATCAAAGCCCGGGTCTACCGTCCAACTTTGCAGCCCAACTGAAAGCATGATGCCGCCCAACAGCAGACCGCCGGCCACCACAGGCACGCTGCCAAAGTGCAGCATGAGCTTGCGCGGGATGAGCGTATACATGGCATACGTAAATGCCGAAACAATGCCCCAGAATAAACCCGCGGGCGAAAGCACCATTGTGGTGGGGTTACCATGCGTTGCCAACAAAAACGTTCCCGAAACCACCAACGCCATGGCGGCAATTTCGCGCACAGTAGGGGCACGGTGAGTACGCATGCACAGATAGAACACCACCAAAACCGGGCCTATATATTGGATAACCGTGGCCGTGCCTGCGTTGGAATTCTGAATGGCCAATAAATAGGTTATTTGGCAAGCTGCAATGCCAAACACCGCAACCACTACCAACTGAGCGATAGTTTGCGGTCGCCTCCATAGCGCTAAAAACGGGCCGCGGTAAGCCACCAAGGCAAACACCGAAAGCACCACGCCTGCGCAAATCATGCGCACCGAAGAAATCCAAAGCGGATCGGCGTTGTAATTAGCGAACAAGAACTGAGCGCACGCACCCGAAAAGCCCCATCCTATGCCACCGGTAAAGGCAAAGATCGTGCCGCGTATGTTCTTGTTAATTGCCATGCAGTCCAAAGTAACATTCACAGCGATTGCGAACTTGTTCGCTGTGTACGCCCCACAGAAATTAAAAGCACACGCAAGGTTTTGCGGCATCGCCGGCGCGCCACTCGCCCATAGCCATCCGCGCTCGGGCGCCACATGCACGGCCGCAATTCGCGCCTGCGCGCACGCTGGCAACCCGCAGCTGTGCCCCGCCGCTAAAACGAACCCATAGCTGCACCAAGCTGCCACCAGCTACAAGCACAACGCCCTGGCAAGCGTTCCACCTGCGAAAACAGCTGCATTCTGACTTTTTCTGCCGTTCGCCGCCATTCACCCACCAAACGTTTGCTTTCACTGAACAGGAACGCAGCCCCCAAAGCTGCCATTTATGGGACAAATTGAGCTGTTTGTTGGGCAAAGTTATTAAACGTCACAAAATATTTTGGTTGCTTATTAACGATTTGAATCAATAGGAAGGGCTAATTTGATTCATTTATAACACGTTCATAACATGTTCACCCTATTTTCTGCCACATTTGTAGCAAAAGTGTTCCCAAGTTCAATTTTTTTAAACGAATTCATAGATTACCGACACTCAATACCCCATCAGAAATGAACGTGTCTTCGAACGTGTTCAGCGCGATAATACCTGCGAACCAACCGCACGGATCCCCATCCGAAATGGTGCGGTTCCTTCACCTCCCCATCCGCGAGCACGCATCACGGAAAGCCATAACCCTAGGCTCCCCACTTGCACACCGGACAGGAAGGCTGATGCAAGTAAACGACTTCGCGCAAAGGGCGCGGAGCAAGTACGAGAGGGGTTTGAATGGCTCTCAAACGTGAATACGGTGGCATCCAGCCATGTATCCGCCTGGGCATGTTCCGCATTCGCATTCCGTTCATTCACTTCAAGATTTCTGGTCCTGAAGTGATTACCGGCCTCATGAACGCTTGCACTTCGTATGGTGCACTGGCAGTTCTTACCGCTACGCTGGGCTTGGAGCCCGATGTAGCTTACGCGCTGGTACTTTTTGAAACGGCATGCTACACGCTGAACTGGCTTTTGGGCGAAAGCTCCATCTGCGGTTGGATCACCGCAGCAATGGCAGTAATCGTTTTGTATCTAGAAACGCTGCCCGAAGGCATAGTTCGCATTCAGGCGCTAACAGCCATCCAATTAGAATTAGGCATATTGTTCATAATCTTAGGCGCAACAGGCCTATCAAAGAAGCTGAACACCATCATGCCTCCGGCGCTGAAAGGCGGCATCGTTCTTGGCGCTGGCATCAACTCCGTTGCAGCACGCCTGAAGGAAGGCGGCGCAATGGACACCGCAACCATCGGTTGCCTGGTTGGCCTTACCGTTGTTTGCCTGCTTATGTTCAGCCAGCGCATTCGCGACAAGATGAGCACCAACAAGGTTTTGGCCCTGCTTGGTAACTACAGCTTCCTGTGGGCTGTTCTGGCACTGTTCGTAATTGGCGGCCTTACCGGCGAATTCAAGTACGAGTTCTCTGGCCAGATCATCGTTATCCCCGACTTTGGCGCAATGGTTCAGGCAGTATCGCCCTTCTGCATCGGCTTTTCTACCGATCCCACCATTTGGATCACGGCTGTGCCTTACGCACTCACCGCATGGATCATCGCCTACGGCGACTTCATTACCGTGCAGGAGTTGGGCCTGAACGCTGTTCGCGAAGACGAGCACATCGAGTTCAACGCAAACCGCACCAACGTTATCTGCGGCATCCGCAACGTTATCCTTTCGCTGTTTGCCCCCTACCCGGCACTGGCTGGCCCGCTGAGCCCTCCGTACTGCATCGCAACCTACGCTCGCTATAAGTCGGGCGGCCGCGAGGGCATGGACTCCATCTATGATGGCTCGGCCACAAACCTTATCTTTACGGTTATCGGCCTGTTCATTTACCCGCTGTACGAGGCTTCGCTTGCAGCATCCGGTGCTCTGCTTGTTGTAATCATGGTTATTCAGGGCTTTGTATGCGCCCAGATTGCCTGCAACATGCTGCGCGACGACATGGACAAGGGTCTTGCCGGCATGGGCGCTGGCCTGGTTGTTGCCCGCGGCGCTGCAATTGCACTGCCTGCTTCCATCATCATGTACCTGTTGCTCTGCAATAATGACAAGATCAAGGAAGACTACCGTGCTAGCAAGGAAGCTCAGCGCTTGGAAGACGAAGAAACCGAGCGTCAGCTGGCTATCCTTGAAGCCAAGATGCGTGGCGGCGCAGCCGAAGATGGCATGCCCGTAGAGGCTCACTCCGAAGAAAAGTAGCCATACGCTAGGCATCTAGCTCAACTACGAAGGCCTCGCTCCCTTAGGAGCGGGGCCTTTTTGTTGCGGCGAAACGGCATGCTGGCAAAAAACTATTCCAGGTTTGGAATAGTTTTAATTGGAACCCTTCAGAAAAAACTATTCCAAGTTTGGTATATTTTTTCGCCATCCCCATACAACAAGAAAGCCCCAAGCTTGTCCGGAGCTTGGGGCTTTGTGCTTTCGCACAGAGGGTATAAGTGCGGCGCGCATAGCGGCAATGAGGGGTTGCCGCTTTAGAGGGGTGGTGCGCGTCCGCGTTCTGACTGCCATTAGGGGCTAGCAGCCAGGAGTTAGGAGTTGGCTGCCATTAGGGGCTAGCAGCCAGGGGTTAGGAGCTTAGTTGAAAGAAGCTACAGCCTCGTCGAACTGACGCATGTAAACGTTCTTAGACTCAGCAGCGAGCTTAGCCTGACGAGCGTTGTGAACCTCGGCAGCCTTGGCCTGAAGCTCAGCAGCGTTGCCGCAGTCGAACTTGATGAATGCAGCAAAAGCAGCAACAACAAAGAAAGCAGAGATAGCAACTACGTAAGACATTTGAATCCTCCTGGATTATGCCCGGCCCTTTGCCGAGCGGTTTTCTTGCTTCGACTGAAGCGGCGTGCCTTTCGCATCCCCGTTTCAATGTGGGTTCATAGTACGCCGCAGTTTTTTAGATGCAAGTTCAAAAATGCGCTCTGAACGGGCAAAACGATGTGAACGGGTTCGAAACGCGTTCAAAACAAGTTCACCTACAAACTTCGCAACATTTTTACGAAATTGGGTAATATCTCGCACATATTTCCATCATATGGGGCGCTTTTGGCAACGTTGTTTAAATTTCATCAACGCCGCAGGTCAAAAGAGCAATTTTGCCATATATCTGCCGCATTTGTTAGGCGTATTCAAACACTGTTTGCACCGTTGAACAAAACGAAACGCAGCAAATTCGGTGAAACAGAGGCTACCCGGCATGACAAACGCTCTCGTAAATGCAACGAGCCCCAACCGTTTGGTTGGGGCTCGCGGTGAAGTGCTATGCGCTTGCGGCTAGGCTGCCAGAGCGGTGCGAAGTTCGGCTACGTTACCAAAGTCGGTTTCGGTATTGCCGTTTTCGGGATCGATCTTGGTTACCTTGCCGGTCCACTTAGGCTCGCTAGATTCCTGGTCGTCTTCGGAGTCTTGCTCCTTGTACTCATCGGTTTGCACCACGTAGCGGAAGTCGAACGTCTTGCTGCTGGGCAGGTCTTCTTTATTGAAGTTGTATTCCAGCTGCTGCAGAATGCCTTCCATTGCATCGGTGAAGGAATCGCCCTTCAGGGCTACGATGCCGCGCTCGCTGTTGTACAGCGCGGTGGGCGAAACGTAGATGGTGCGAATCTGCTTCTGACGCTTGCGCTCCAGGTAAATAAGGATCGCGACAATTGCCACAATGCCAACCCACCAGCCAATAGCCAGGGCAAGATCGGTGGGGCTATCAACGTTATTGAAGCCCAGGTAAAACCACAGCCACAGTAAGAAGGCGGCAGCCACGGCCGAAATGGCCAGCACAATTACATTGTTCTTTTTCATGGCTTATGCCTCCATTCCAGCGGGGTTAGTGGTGGCGACGGGGTCTTTGCCGTCGTCGCCGCCACCGCCCATTACGTCATTCATGTCATTCTTCAGCTTGCGGGTATGGTTGCCGCGGCGCAGGGCCACGCCAAACGCATACAGCGCGGTGAGGATCATGGCGATGATCATGTAGAAGTGTACCCAGCAAGGAGCCGTTTCGGTGGTACCCAAGGGGTTCTCGTCGTCGACGATTACCTCGTTAGGAGAAACCGTGGTGGGCTCGCCGGTAATAGCTGTGTAGGTTTGAGCCAGGGCCTCAGCCACAGGAGCTACCGGGCTAGCAGCCGTGCCGCCATTGCCAGAAGGCGTGGTAGGCGTGGTTGCCGGCGTGTTGTCGCTCGGAGCAGGTGCAGGTACGGCGGTTACCGTCAAGGTGCCAAGCTGCTCAGAAACGATGGTGTAGTTGCTTTCCTTAGCCGTGCTGCGGTTCCAGTAGATGGTGTAGCCATTTTCGCTGGAGCCAACCTCGGTCTGGGTGCCGGTGGTGCTGGCCACGACAGCCTCGTTATTAACCAAGCCGCTAACCTCTACCTGAGCATTGGTAAGAGCCGTACCGTCGTAAACCTTGGTTGCGCTGCCAGTGGTTACCGTCAGCGGAGCCGGGTTAATGGTGTAGCTACCCTCAAGTTGGCCGGCGTAATTACCCTTGCCAACCACGGTAACCGTTACAGCGCCCGCGTTGGTGGTGTCCTCGCTGTATACCAGGTCGTAGTCAACGCCTTCTTCAAGCTCATTGCCGTTAGCATCGCGAATTACCGGCTTCTGGTTCTGGGGCGTACCGTTATAGGTTACGTCGCCAGGCCATTCAGCCTGAACGCCCTTGTACGGGTTCTCGGGGTCATCGGAGCCGGTGCCCTTGTCGTCCTTCGGGTCGATGCTCTGGGCGGTAACCGTCAGGGTGCCAAGCTCGCCCACGGCAACCGTGTAGTTGCCGGGCTTCGCGGTGCCCCACTCGATGGCGTACTGGTCGTTCGCAGTGGAACCAACGTTGGTCTGGGACTTGCTGGTATTGACGGTCGCGGTCTCGCCGTTGACCAGGCCCGCGATGCTGCCGCCGGCGGTCAGGGCCGTGCCGTCGTACACCTTGGTTGCGCTGTCGGTGGAAACCGTAGCGGTAGCAGGGGTGATCTGGTAGGTCTTGGTGACCGTGCCGGAGTAGTTGCCCTCGCCCTTGATGGTGACGGTGATGGTGCCGGTTACGTTAGTGAAGTCGCCGGTGCTGTACTCGACCGTGTAATCCTTCTCGGAGAGGGGGTTGCCATTCACGTCGGTAACGGTGGGTACCCACTTGTGAGCAGAGCCGTCGTAGGTGGCGTTCTCGGGGTCGTTAATCTTAACACCCTTATAAGCATCCGGGTTCTCGGGGTCGATGGACTGCTCGGTAACCGTCAGCGTGCCGATGGTCTCGCTGATGGTGTAGTTGGATTCCTTGGCCGTGCCATTCCAGTCGATTGCGTAGGTGTTTGAGCTCGTGCCAACGCCATCCTGCTTACCAGTGGTGCGGAACTCAGCGCTTTCACCATTCACGAAGCCACTGATGGAACCGGCTTCAGTAAGGGCGGTGCCGTCGTAGACCTTAGAGGCGGTGGGCGTAACAACCGTCAGGGTTGCGGGGTTAACCACGATGGTGCCCGACACCTGCTTGATGTTCAGCTTGGAGGTAACGTCCTCGCCCTCGGCGTTCACAATCTTCAGCTGGTCGGCCGTAGCAGCAACGCCCTCTGCGCTCGTAACGTCAGTTGCGCTTGCGCTCGAGGTGGCAGTCTCAACCTTATAGCCGGCAGGCAACGTGGAAACATTAACGGTTGCGCCATGTGCCTGGCCGTCGTAGGTGAAGGTGCCGCCGGTGGTGGTGACCACGATCTCGTCAGCGTACTCGGTAACCGTCAGCGTGCCGATGGTCTCGGAGGTCAGCGTGTAGTTGGCCTTCATCTGGTCGGACTTCCAAGTGAGCTCGTACGTGTTGGGCGTCGAGCCGGGGTTGGTGATGGTGCCCGTCGCCTTGAAGGTGGCGTCGCTATCGCTTACCAGGCCCTCAACCTTGCCGCCAGCGGTCAGAGGCTCGCCGTTGTACACCCTAGTAGCGCTATCGGTGGTAACCGTGTAGCCCTTGGGGTTGATCTGGTAGACCTTGGTAACCGTGCCGGTGTAATCGCCCGTGCCAGTAATGACTACGTGAATGTTGCCGGTAACGTTGGTGAAGTCGGTGACCTCGTTGCCGTCCTTGTCGGTGTACTTAACCGTGTAGTCCTGACCCTCGGTCAGCTTGTTGTTGTCCTTGTCGGTAACGGTGGGTGCCCACTTGTGAGCAGAGCCGTCGTAGGTAACGCTCTCGGGATCGTTGATCTTAACGCCCTTGTAGGCAGGATCGGGGTTCTCGGGGTCAGTGCCAGGATTGATGGTCTGAGCAGTAACGGTGAGCGTGCCCTCGTCCTTATTAATGGTGTAGTTCTTGGCCTTGCCAGCGTTCCACGTAACGTTGATGGCGTTCGTAGCGGTGCCAACCTTGGTCTGGGAGCCCGTTGCCACGGCGGTAGCCTCACCGGTCACGAAGCCGGTGTCGCCAGACATCTCGGTGCCGCTTACTGCGGAATCGGTAAGTGCGGTGCCGTCGTAGACCTTGGAAGCATCGTTGCTCTTCAGGTTCACAACGCGCTTGTTGATAACGAGCTTGACCTGCTCGGTCACGCTGCCCTCGTAGTTCTTGTCGGACGTGGCCTTAACCGTGATGGTGTAGGTGTCGGCGTCGGTCTGAGCAAGCTCGCTCGGGCTGTTAACCCAGTTCTGGCCATCAAGGCTGTACTGAATCTTGACCTCGTTACCCTGGGGCAGGCCAGAAGTGGTTGCCTCGTTGATTGCGGCGGACTGGCCGTCGTAGGTCTTGGTAAGACCCTCAACGGAAAGCGTCAGGTACTCCTTAAGGTTGGCCTTGCTTACGGTCAGCTCGCCTTCCTTCTTGGTGATGTCGTAGTTGTCCAGGCTGGTGCCCTCATTGGCGGCGTACTCGAAGGTGTTCTTGGAGCTGCCAACTTCAGTCTGGGTACCCGTCACCTTGTAGGCAACGCCTTCACCAGCGACGAAGCCTTCGCCGCTCTCGACAACGTTGCCGTTGGTAATAGCCGTACCGTCATAGGTCTTGCCGTCGTCAGCGGAAGTCATGGTGACGGAGCGCTTGTTGATGATGATCTTGCCGTAGTTGTAGGTGTACTGCAGCTTGTCGGTCACGTCCACGCCGCTGGTGGTGGTGATCTTGAAGCTGGTGGTCTTGGCCTCGACGCCTTCAGCTCCCGTTGCGTCCTTGGCGGTGTCGGTTACGGTTGCGTCCGTCACGACATAGCCCTCAGGAACGTCAACCTGGATGGTTGCGCCGTGGGTCTGGCCGTCGTAGGTGTACGTGCCGCCGGTGGTGGTAACAACAACCGCCGTTGCGGAATTGGTAACCGTCAGCGTGCCAAGGTTCTCACCGTTTTCGGCGAGCTTGTAGTTGGCCTTCATCTGGTCAGACTTCCAAGTGAGCTCGTAGGTGTTGGTGGTCGAGCCAGGATCGGTGATGGTGCCGGTGACATTGATGACAACATCGTCAGCCTTGGCGAGGTTGCCAACCGCAGCACCCTCGGTAGCCGTCAGGGGCTTGCCGTCATAGAACTTAGAAGCGCTCGGCGTGGTAACCGTGTACTCCCTGGGGTTGATCTGGTAGGTCACCGTGGTGGTACCGGTGTAGTTGCCCTTGCCGGTAATGGTCACGGTGACGGTGCCGGCGTTGGTGACGTCGGTGCTGTAGGTGAGCGTGTAGTCCGTGCCCT